>JAZGGY010000233.1:0-7340 GCA_036480675.1 bacterium
CGGTCGCGGCCGTAAAAATTATATCGAGCGAGGGCGACGTCGCCGACGCGTTCCTCGACGCCAGACCCGTCACCGCGGACGGCGAGGAGATATTAATCGCGACCGTCCAAACAGAGCGCGAAAGCCCGACCGGGCCGCCCCAAGAATACCTCCTGGCCAACCTCCCCGTGGGGATCATCGCCTGCGACCGCCAGTTTCGGATAACGTACTGGTCGCAGGGGCAGGAGGTAGAATCCGGGATATCGGAAGAGAAAGCGCTGGGCCTCAATTTATTCGAACTACTGCCCAACCTCGAGCTGGAGCAGATGGGCCGCAAGAAAGTCCGCGAAAGGCTGCGGGACGTGCTGGAGACGGGCAAGCCCTACCGCATAGAGCGCTTCCGCCACAAGGACCGCTTCGGCCGGGAAGAGTTCCTCGACCTCAGGACTTCGCCGCTGCGCGACTTGCGAGGCCACGTCGTCGGCCTGGTCGCGATAAACGACAACGTCACCCCTCACGTCCGGCTGGAAGAGGAACTGGAAGAGAAGACGGACCGCCTGGTCTTCGAGCGCAACCGGCTGGCTCACCTCTTCCGCGTCGCGGGCCGCATCCGCGAACACGAGAGCCTGGCCGATAAGTTCCAGTTGATCGTGAAGGGAATAAAAGGGTTGGGCTGGGCGAAGGTTTATCTGAAGGTCTTCGGCCCGGGCGCCGGCCCCGCCCAAACCGCCTCCGTCGGTTACGGCGACGAAGAAATCGAAGCCCTCGCCGATACGCTCGAGACGTCGCAGCAGACGAAGGAGGTGCTGGAAAGCGAAGCGCTGCGGCCGTACGGGAGCGGCAACATCTACCACGTCCCCTTCAGCGCAGAAACGGCGGACCTCGTACGCCTGGTGAAACCGCTGGAGGGCGGCGGTCGCATAGGCGATTGGGATTCGCGCGACCTCTTCATGGTAAAGATGTACGGCCGCGAGGGTAAAGCCGTGGGCTACGTCGTCCTGGACGGCCCCATCGAAAACAAGAAGCCGGGCGACGAAAGCCTCTTCATGTTGGAGCTCTTCGTGAGTTACGCGGCGCTCGTGGCGGAGGAAGCGGCCGCGGTCGACATGCTTAAAAATCGCACCAAACGCCTCCACGCCATGGCCAATATCACAAAGGTCATCAACTCCATCCACGAACCCGAACGGTTGATGGTGCGGGTACTGAAAGAACTGGAGAATTTCCTGGACTTCCTCCGCGGCGCGGTTTACTTCTACGACGACACGCACCGCCAATTCAAAATCGTAGCCAGTTTGAACCTCAGCGCCGAGGACGCCGAGATAGCCGAGCTGACCGCCCACCGGCGCCGGCCGGGGTGGGTGGTCGAAAACCGCCGGCCGCTGCTCGTCGCCGATACGGAGGCCGACGGCCGCTTCCCGGACGAGGACGGCGACGACGCCCGTTCCGAGATCTACGCCCCCATCGTCTACGAAGGCCGGAGCCTGGGTTGCATCGGCGTGTCGCACGACGAGGCGGGCGCTTTCCACCAGGGGGACCTGGAAATCCTGACCACCTTCGCCGACCAGGTCGCCGTGGCGCTGCAGAACGCCCGGCTCTTCGAGGAAGCGGCCCAACGCACCCGCCAATTGTACGATCTCAACGCCATCGGCAACCTCCTGTCGTCGGTGCTGGACATCAACGAACTCTACCCCACCGTCGTCGAGCGCGTCCAAAACGACCTCCGCTTCCAGAACGTAACGCTGCTCACCGTGGACAAGGAAAGCGATTCGCTGGTTCTACAGGCGTACAAAGTTCAGGGAGCGGCGAGAGCGCTAAGCGTGGACTACCGTCAGAGCATTACCTCGGGCGTATGCGGCCGCGTCGTCCGCACCGGTAAAACGGCGCTCGTCCCGGACACGACGCGCGATCAGGACTTCCGGGAAGTGGATTTCCTACCGCCCATGCTCTCGGAGCTCGGCGTACCCATTAAGATCGGCGGCGAGGTAATGGCGGTGCTCAACGTCGAGAGCCGGTGGCCCAACGCGTTCGACGAGGCCGACGTCGCGGCGCTCGAGACGCTGTCGGGGCAGGTGGCGGTGGCGCTTCGTAACTCGATGCTCATCGAGGAAGTTACCCAGAAGGCGGAGGAGCTGGAGCGCGCCAACAGAGAATTGCGGCGCCTCGACGAGATGAAGGCGGACTTCGTCTCCATGCTGGTCCACGACCTCCGTACGCCCATGACCGGGATCCTCGGTTCGGGCGAAATTATCGAAGAGCTCTTGACGGGCGAAGTCGACGAGCGGATAATGAACCTCGTCCGCATCATCCCCAAAGAGTCCAAACGCCTTATAGACCTCATCAACAATATTTTGGATTTCTACCGCCTGGAGGAAGCGGGCATAAAAGTGACGCCGCGGCCTATTTCCATTGACGAGCTCGTCCGCGAAGCGTACGACGGCGCCAAAGTTATCGCCGGCAAGCAGGGCGTAAAGTTCACAACGTCGGTGGAACCCAACCTACCGATGATCGTGGGCGACGAGGCCAAGCTGCTGCAGGTCCTCTCCAACCTCGTCGGAAACGCCCTTAAGTTCACGCCCTCCGGACGCTCGGTCAAGATCTTCGCCGGCGGCGTCGCCGACGGGATGGTCACCGTGGGAGTCGCCGACACCGGCGTCGGGATCCCGAAAGCCGCCATCCCCCACCTCTTCGAAAAATTTAAAACTTTCCGAACCGACAGCGACCGCCGCGTGCGCGGCGCCGGCCTGGGTCTGTACATCGCCCGCGCGATAATCGAGGCTCACGGCGGCGCCATCAACGTGGCAAGCGAGGAAGGCAAAGGTTCCACGTTCACTTTCACGGTCCCGGCCGCGGAAGAGTCGTAGAAGGCGCGGCCTGTCCCATTAAAGGAAAAAAGGAAGCGCCGACGTCGGGCGCTTTTTCGGTACCCCCCGGCGCCGGCGCGTCGCGTTAAAATCGGTTTGCCATATGCGACCGATTTATTATAGAATGACGTCAATCGGCCGCACACTATGGACCTCACGCATCTTCTCATAACGCTAATCCTCATCTTCGTCGGCGCGAAGGCGTTCGGCGAGTTGGCCAACCGCGTCGGCCAACCGACGGTGCTGGGCGAGCTCGTCGCCGGCGTCATCCTGGGCGTGGGCTGCCTTAAGCTGATCGACCCCCACGCCAACGTACTAATCCTTCTCGCCGACATCGGCGTAATCATCCTGCTCTTCGAGATCGGCCTGGCCACCGACATCCGGGAACTCCTGGAAGTGGGTTGGCGTTCGCTGGGGGTGGCCGCGGTAGGCGTAATTCTACCCTTCGCAGGCGGCTTCGTCTTCGCCGTGGCCTTCGGCTACACCAACCTGGTGGCGATATTCCTGGGAGCGGCCCTCACCGCGACCAGCGTCGGCGTTACGGTGCGGATCCTTTCGGACCTGGGCAAGTTAAAGACCAAAGAGGCGAAGATAATCTTGGCGGCCGCGGTGGCGGACGACATCGTCGCCTTAATCATACTCGCCGTAGTCCGCGACCTCGGCCTGCGGGGCGAAGTAAGCCCGTTAAAGATAATTCAAATCACCGTACTCGCCGTCGGCTTCTTCATCGCCGCCATCGTCGTCGGCAATATATTCGCGAAACGGCTCGTAAAGATTATCGAAAAAATGCGCACCAGCGGGACCCTTATCGTGGGCTCGATCGCGTTCGCTTTCCTGTGGTCGCTGGGCGCCGAGGTGGCCGGTTTGGCGGCCATCGTCGGGTCATTCGCCGCGGGCCTCGTCCTCGGCCGAACCCACAAATTCGAGGTTATAGCTACGGAGCTCAAGCCGGTGGTGTTTATCTTCACGCCCATATTCTTCGTCAAAATCGGCGCCGACGTGGACGTACGCTACTTCAATCCTTTCAACGAAGCCAACCACGCCGTCCTCGTCGTCGCGGGCTCCCTCTTCGTAATAGCCATGCTGGGAAAGGTCCTATCGGGGTTTGCGGTTTTCGACAAACGCATCAACTCTACCGCCGTCGGCGTGGGGATGGCGCCGCGGGGCGAGGTGGGCCTAATCTTCGCCGAAGTCGGCCGCCGCGCCGGCATCGTGTCCGGGGACCTCTTCGCCGCGCTAATCGTCGTCATGGCGCTCACGACGTTCGTGGCGCCGCCGCTCCTGAAGTCGGCGCTGGTCCGCCGGCCGCGCGGGATGTCGCTCCTGGCGTGGTTCTTCGAGCCGGCGCGCAAGCGCGTATCGCGAATGATATGGGGCCGGTGACGCGTTCGG
This sequence comes from bacterium, assembly GCA_036480675.1. Classification (GTDB taxonomy): domain Bacteria; phylum RBG-13-66-14; class B26-G2; order WVWN01; family WVWN01; genus WVWN01. Next base: position 4,233 of record JAZGGY010000233.1, read on the forward strand.
GACGAGAAAGGGCCGGCGTTCGCGGGTATCGAAATGGACTATAAAATCAAAATTTTGGAGGCCGCCGAACTCCGGGACCATACCCGGGCCCTCCAGGCCGCGGGGCAAAAAACCGTCTTCACCAACGGCGTCTTCGACATATTGCACGTCGGCCACGTCCGCTACCTGGAAGAGGCGAGCCGCCTGGGCGACGTGCTGGTGGTAGCCGTGAACTCGGACCGCTCCGCGCGTCGGCTGGCAAAGGGCCCGGGGCGACCTTTCAACGCCGCGGACGAACGCGCCCTCGTCGTGGCGGCGCTGTGGTGCGTGAGCTTCGTCACCGTCTTCGACGAGGACACGCCGCTCGAGCTGATAAAACTCCTCGTCCCCGACGTATTGGTCAAGGGCGGAGACTGGCCGCCGAGCGAGATCGTCGGCGCCGACGTCGTTACCGCCGCGGGCGGCGAGGTGCTCTCGCTGCCGTACGTGGAGGGATACTCCACGACGGCGCTTATCGAACGCATTATAAAAGGCCGTGGGTGCGAGGGAGGCGACGGTGGCGACTAAACGTCTGACAGTCGTAGGCGTCATCCCGGCCCGGTACGCGTCGAGCCGGTTTCCGGGCAAAGCATTGGCGGACGTCGCCGGCAAGCCCATGATCCAACGGGTTTACGAGCGGTGCGCCGCGGCCGCGCGCCTCGAGCGGCTGTACGTAGCGACCGACGACCAGCGCATATTCGACGCGGCGAAGGCCTTCACCGACGACGTAGTCATGACCGCGGCCGAGCACCCGAGCGGCACCGACCGCGTAGCGGAGGTAGCCGCCCAAACCGCCGGCGACGTATACGTCAACATTCAGGGGGACGAGCCGCTTATAGAGGCCGCGGCCGTCGACGCGGTGGCCGGGCCGTTTGACGACGACGAGGGCGTCCAAATGACGACGCTCGCGCGGCCGTTCCCGCCCTCGGCGGCCGCCGAACTCGCCTCGGCCAACGTCTGTAAGGTAGTCGTCGACCGAAACGGCGACGCGCTGTATTTCACGCGGGCGATGGTACCTTTCCGATACCGGCCGCAGATCAACCTCCCTTACCTCAAGCACGTGGGCATCTACGCCTACCGCCGCGATTTCCTTTTACGGTTCACTACGCTGGAACCCACGCCGCTGGAGGCGACCGAGGGCCTGGAGATGCTGCGCGCGCTGGCGCACGGCTTTAAAGTCCGCGTCGTCGTGGGCGACTTCACGTCGGGGGGCGTCGACACGCCGCAGGACCTGGCGGCAGTCGTGGAACACTACTTGAAGTTGGACGAGGAGGACGCCGCGGCCTAACTTGCCCGTTCGCCCCAAATATGTTATAAAGGCATGGGTTGGGTGGCCGCGAAGCTATGGCTGAAAAACGCGCATCATCGGGAAGGCTGGTCAGGGTCGAACGACGGCGGCGGGGCCGCAAGTGGCGGGTCGTGCTCGGCGTCGTGGCCGCGGGCGTAGTGGTGGCCGTCATTATCTTCGCCTTCCGTCACAAATATAAACAAGAGAACGCGGAGGAACCGCAGCCGACGACGGCGGAAACGGCCGCGGCACCGCCCACGGCGGCTACGGTCGAGGCGGTGACGCCGGCCGCGGAACAAGTTCTGGCGCTGGTCGTCAACGGCACGAGCGTCCCGCAGCGATTCGGCAACGCCCTCGCCGCGCTGGAAGACTTCAACGTCGAAAGCGGAAACGCGATACGCATCGAGCAGTACAGGCCTAAATTCTCGTATACCGGCGAATCGTCGGTGTACTACCGGGACGGCTTCGACGACTGGGCCGAGGAACTGGCGGCGGCGCTGGCCGCCGACATTCCCCGGGAGCGGGTGGACGTCACGATAATATGCGGCCAGGATATCTCGAAGCTCATCCTGGAAGCTTTGGCCAAGAACGTTCCCGCGCCCGAGGGTACCAACGTCGAGGTCTTGAACGGGTGCGGCATCGAAGGCGCGGCGGCCAAGATGAGGGAACGGCTGGAGGCCAACGGCTACGCCGTCGTAGCGGTGGGCAACGCCGCCACTTTCGACTACAAAGAGACCGTTATCGAAGCGGCCGAGGCGGAGCGCGAGGCCGCACTCCGCGCCGCGGCGCTTTTCGGCCTCGGCGACGAGAGGCTCGAGCCACCCGCCTACGACGTTAAAATCACCATCGGCGACGACTATACGGTGGCAACGGAGGTGCCCTAAGGCTCAACGTACGCCTTGACGATTATGGATTTTCCCACTTCGAGCAGGATTAAAAAGGTAATTATATGCGGCGCCGGCGAGGCGGGCGAAATGATCGCCCGGGAGATAAACAAGCACCCCCGCCTGGGCCTGGAAGTCGTCGCCTTCCTGGACGACGACCGCGGCAAGACCGGCCGCGAGGTCGCCGGCATACCCGTAGTGGGCGTCACGGACGAAGTGGCCACCGCGGCCGAACGGCTCGGCGCCGACGAGGTCCTGATCGCGATGCCGTCGGCGGGAGGCACCGTCGTGCGCCGGATAGCGGAACGGTGTATCGCCGCCGCCGTCACGTACCGCATCCTACCCGGTATCTTCGAGATCATCCACGGCGACGCGCGCCTGAGCCAGCTCCGCGAGGTCGAGGTCGAAGACCTGCTCAAACGCGACCCCATCGACCTCGACTTGGAGTCGATTCGGGAGAACGTGTCCGGCAAAAGCATCCTCGTCACCGGCGCGGGCGGGTCCATCGGCTCGGAGCTCTGCCGCCAGCTCACGTCGTTCGACCCGGCGCTCCTGGTACTGCTGGGCCACGGCGAAAACAGTATCTTCAACGTCGCCCTCGAGCTCGAGCAGAAATTCGCCGCGGCGAAAGCCGTCCCGGTGGTGGGCGACATCCGCGACCGGGCGCATATGCGGGCGATATTCGAGCGCTACCGACCCGACATCATATACCACGCCGCGGCCCACAAGCACATAACGCTGATGGAACGGAACATCGAGGAGGCGGTCAAGAACAACGTTACCGGCACCCACGTCGTCGCGCAGGAGGCGCTGCGGGCCGGCGCCGGGCGCTTCGTCCTGATATCCACCGATAAGGCCGTAAACCCGGTCAGCGCCATGGGGGCCGCGAAGATGGTCGCCGAGCTGGTGGTGCAGTGC
>JAZGGY010000234.1:0-2936 GCA_036480675.1 bacterium
GTTCCCCACGTACGGGTAATGCAGCCCCTCTTCCAGCGCGACGTTGCGCGCCATGGTGAGCGTCGCCACCGGCGTCGGCGGCAGGTTGGCCAACTTGTACATCGGGTAGAAGCGCGAGAAGTGCAGCGGCGTATCGGCGCCCAGGTTGTCCCGCACCCAACGCACTAATTTAGTGATGCCGGAGGGCGCGTCGTTCAGGCCCGGTACTATAAGGTTGGTCACCTCGAGCCAGGTGCCTTCCTCGCGGAATATCGTTAGGGCCTTGAGGACTGGCGCGAGGCGGCCGCCGCAGACGTCGCGGTAGTAGTCGTCCGACATAGATTTTAAATCGACGTTGGCGGCGTCGGACACCTTACATAATTCGCGCAGCGGCGCCGGCTCCACGTAGCCGGCGGTAACGAGGACGTTCTTGAGGCCCCGCCGGCGGCCGAGGTGCGACGCTTCCAGCGTGTACTCGTAGAATATTATGGGATCCGAGTAGGTGTAGGCGACGGAGATGCAGCCGGTACGCTCGGCCTCGGCGACGACGCGCGCCGGCTCGAGGTCTACGTTGCGCGCGTCCTCCGGGTCCGTCTGGCTTATCTCCCAGTTCTGGCAGTACTTGCAGTGGAGGTTGCAGCCGGCGGTGGCGATGGAGTAAATCGCGGTCCCGGGGAGGAAGTGGAAGAGCGGCTTCTTCTCGATGGGGTCGACGTGGGTGGCGCAGGGCTTGCCGTAGACCAGCGTGTAGAGGGTCCCGTCGACGTTTATGCGGACGCGGCAGTCGCCGCGCTGGTAATTGGCCAGGACGCAGCGCCGCGGACACAGCTCGCACTCCAGCGCGGGCGCGGTCATTGCGGCGCTTCTTCCCCGGTCGCGGCGGCCTCGATGGGGCGCCAGTACTTGGCCTCCTCGAAGGAGAGGTTGCCCTCGGCCATAGCCTTCTCGAGGGCCTTTTTACGCGCGGCCTCGTCCGCGGCGCCCGGGGCACGCGCGGATATAATGCCCTGGATGCCGAGGTAGGTCGCGACGGCGAGGCAGGCCGCGACAATTATAGTCAGCGCGGTGCCCGCTTTATTTGGCTTCTTCATTTAACTCGTCAACGATGCGGACGACGTCGGCTATGTCGTCGACGGCGTACTCCGTCTCGGCGCAGCGCTCGCCGCTGGTATCGCCGTAGCGGGCGTAGACGGTCCTGATGCCCAGCGCGCGGGCGCCCTCGACGTCGCGCGCCGGCCAGTCGCCCACCATCAGCGCTTCCTCGGGTTGCACGTCGAGCTCCTTGAGGATGAAGAGGAACGGCTCGGGGGCGGGTTTGCGGACGCCGGTGTCCTCGTACGTTACGACGGCGTCGAAGATGTCGTGCAGCTGGAGATACGCCAGGCGAAGCCAGGCCTGAAGCCGCGGCGCGTCGGACAGCACGCCCAACTTTATGCCGCGGCGCAGCAGCTCGAGCAGCGTGAGGTTGACGTGAGGGTATAGCGCCAGCGTCCCCTCCCGGGCGCGCCGGTACGCGACCACCGCGGCGGCGTGGATGCGCGGCTCGAGCTTGCCGTGCACTTCGATGAGGTAGCGGTCGAAGACGCGCTGGTACTCGATGCCCTCGGCGTCGTATACCTCTTTTATGCCGGCGATTATCTCCTCTTTGGGGCGGGGCAGGCCGGCGTCGATCATCGCCTCGGCCGCGGCCTCTATAGCCCGTTCCTTCATCTTCATGAAGTCGGTGAGCGTGTTATCGAGGTCAAATATGACTGCGCGTATCATGTTTATATTATATCACTCCTCGGCGAGGGTAGGAAGTAGAGCCTCGAGTAAGGTTTTGATTTTTAGGCCGGGTTCCTCGGCGCCGAGCAGGACGCCGTCGTGGCTCGCGGCGCGGCCGGCGACGTTTGTTACGGCGCACAACGCCAGAACGCGGAGGCCCGCCTGGCGCGCGACCAGGACTTCGTTGGGGACCGACATGCCGACGACGTCGCCGCCCAGACTCGCGAGGGCGTGTGCCTCCGCGGCGGTCTCGAACTGCGGCCCGGGGACGCCGACGTACACCACGTTTTTGAGCATGAAACCGAGCGGCTCGGCGAGTTCTTCGGCGCGTTCGCGAAGGTCCGCGTCGTACGCGTCGGCGCCGGCGACGAAGCGCGGGCCGAACTCGTCGTAGTGGCGGCCGGCGAAGGGCGACGCCGCGGCGAGGTTCACGTGGTCGCGAACGACGGCGACGTTGCCCGGCGCAAGCGCTTCGCGCAGCGAGCCCACTGAACCGGTCAAGACGACGGTCCGGCAGCCGAGGCGCGCGAAAAGGCGCATCGGCAGCGTCGCGACATCGGCGGGAATCCCCTCGTAGAGGTGGAGGCGGCCGTCGGCCAGCACCACCGGGACGTCGCCGGTGCGGCCGAAGGCGAAGGCGCCGCGGTGGCCTTCAACGGTCGGCTTCGTTAGATGCGGTACTTCGGCGAAGGGAACCTTGCACACGACGTCGAGGGCCGGCCGCGGTATCCCGGAGCCGAGTACGAGGGCGACCTCCGGCTCGAGCTCGCACTTGCGGCGGAGGTATCGGTACGATACGTCTACGTCTTTGGGGGTTAGCATCTTTTCGCGGTCACCTTCCACGGTTATCATATAATAGGTGTGGTTGTTTTTCAAACGCAACCGACGTAAGGCGGTCGACGCGGCCGCTGGTCGGAGGCCGTCGCTTGAAACTTCGCGGTTGACTTCGCGGCGCGATTTTGTTAATATCCGCTTTCAGCTGGAGGAAAACTTGGCTATCAAGAGACACGCGAAGAAGAGACATCGGCAATCCGAGCGGCGGCGCGAGCGCAACCGCGCCGTCCGCAGCACGACGCGCACGGCGGTAAAGAGAGCGGTCGTCGCCGTCGAGGCCGGCCCGCCGGAGGATGCGGGCGAGGCGTACCGCCGCGCCCAACAAGCCATCGACGTCGCCGCGCGCTAGGGCGTAATTC
>JAZGGY010000235.1:0-3252 GCA_036480675.1 bacterium
AACGCCGCCTGTTCCTGTACTACCCGAGCCGCGGCGCCGCGGCGCTGGCGGCGGTGGCGACGGCGCCTTGCGCCGTTGATATGTTTCTGGGAATGGCGGGACACCCGCTTTTCGCGGGCAACGGCGCGCGCTTCGTCGCGTCGCTCTTCGCCGGATGGGGGGCGTGGATATTGCTCGCCGGCGCGGCGACGTGGCTCCGGTGGGGCGTCGCGCCCGAGAGGCGGCTCGACTTCGGCCACGTCGTCGGCTCGCTCGCGGCTTTGCTCGTGCCCGGGTTGCTGCTTGCGACGCCGCGCCCGGCCGCGGCAAGACTCTTCGCCGCGGCGACGCTGGCCGGCGCGGTCACCTTTTACGCGCTATTGAACTACGTACCGCTCGCGCTGTTTTTACACGAAAAGCGGTACCGGGTCGCGACGGGGCTGGTCATCCTATGCGGCCTGGGGGTCCTCGCCGTCGCCGAGATAAGGTGGGGAAACGCCTTTTTCGAGAGGGTCAAGTTTATACTTCCTTGAAGCGAAACCGAGCGGCGGGCGTCACGAGGGCGTAGGCCGCGCCTCTCCATAAACGCGGAAGCGATACCGCTCCTTCGCGAACGCCTTTTTCAACAACGTTAACAGGAGGGTACGACCATGACGGGCAAACGGGTAATCGTGTGTACGCTCCTCGGCATCGTCGCCGGCATCGTGTGCTGGCTGGGCTCGCAATACGTGGGCACGACGCCGATAGTTTTCACCACCGGCATCATCCTGGGCATAATATTGAACCGGGCGTTTATCGGCTTCGCGCTCGGTATCTCGGGGTGGCGGACGAACTGGGCCTTTCACGGCGTCGTCATCGGCCTGGTGGGAACGCTGCCGCTGTCGGTCTACGCCCTCGACGGCCCCAACGGCCTGAGCGGCTTCCTGCTGCTCGAGCTAGCCGGCGGCGTGTGGGGCTTCCTCATCGAGCTGGGCGCGCTGGCAGTGGGAGCGAAGAAGAAGACGTAACCGCCCCGCCCGCCGACGCAAAAATAGCGGCAGGGAACGCCCTGCCGCTATTCTATTCGCCGCCGCGGTAAAGCTCTTAGCTTTCTTCTTTGCCCTTCTCGGCCGCCTCGACGACCTTCCTGGCCACGTCGGGGGGGGCCTCCTCGTAGTGAGAGAACCGCACCGTGAACGAGCCCTTGCCGCCGGTCATGGAGCGCAGGTCCGAGGAGAAGCGGAAGATCTCGGCCTGCGGCACCAGCGCCTTGACCTCCTGGAAGATGCCGGCGGGCTCCACCCCCATGACGCGGCCGCGCTTGCCGCTCAAGTCCCCGGTGACGCCGCCCATGTAATCCGCCGGGACGCGCACCGCGACCTCCACTATGGGCTCGAGCACGATGGGCGACGCTTCGCCGAAGGCTTTCTTGAAACCGAGCGAGCCGGCGATTTTGAACGCCATGTCCGACGAGTCCACGGTGTGGAAAGAGCCGTCGGTGACCCTGACGCGCAAGTCGACGACGGGGTAGCCGGCCAGGACGCCGCTCTCCATCGCCCCCACCACGCCCTTCTCTACCGACGGTACGAACTTCGTCGGGATGGCGCCGCCGAAAATTTTATTTACGAACTCGAAGCCGGCGCCGCGCTCGAGAGGCTCGAGCTCGAGCCACACGTCGCCGAACTGGCCCCGGCCGCCGGTCTGCTTCTTGTAGCGTCCCTGGGCCCTGGCCTTCTTGCGGATGGTCTCGCGGTAGGCGACGCGCGGCAGCTTCGTCTCGACGGCCACGCCGAAGCGGGACTCGAGCTTGGAGAACATCACCTGCAGGTGCTGCTCCCCCATCCCGGAGGCGACCAGCTCTTTGGTCTCGACGTTGCGCTCGACCTGGAACGTCGGGTCCTCTTCGGTCAGCTTGGCCAGCGACGACGTCAGCTTGTCCTCGTCGCCCTTGGAGCGGGGCGATATGGCGTACGGCATCACCGGCTCGGGGACGACGAGCTCCGGGTACTGGACCGGGTCGCCGGGCGCGGCCACGGTGTCGCCCGTCTTGAGAGGTTCGGCCTTCACGAAGGCGCCGATCTCGCCCGCGGCCAGTTCCGAAACCGCCTTCTGGTTCTTGCCGTCTATTTCGACGAGCGAGGGAACCTTGAACTTGGCGCCGGCGTTTACGTCCAGGGCCTGGTCGTCGGCCTTCACCTTCCCGGAATACACCCGAACGTACGAGAGCTTTCCCGCGAACGGGTCGTTGACGGTCTTGAAGATGAAGCCGCTCATGGGCGCCGCGCCGGCGGCGGGGCGCTCGAGCTCCTTGGTGCCGCCGGGCTCGACGCCGATGCGGGCCGGGACGTCCGCGGGGGAGGGAAAAAATTTCAACACGGCCTCGAGTATGGCGCGGCCGCCGACGCCGTCGTACGCGTCGGAGCAGAACACCGGCACCACCTTGCCGCTCGCGATGCCCCGCGAGAGGCCGCGGGCGATCTCGTCGGCCGAAAGCTCGCCCGCGTCGAAGTACTTCTCCATTAGCTCGTCTTCCTGCTCCGCCGCGGCTTCCACCAAAGCCGTTTTGAGCGAGGCCGACTTCCGGGCCAGCTCTTCGGGGACCTCCCCCTCCGTCGGCTCGCCCGCCAATCCCCCTTCCCACAGAACGGCCGCCTCGCGCGCCACGTCGACGTAGCCTTTGAAAGCGCCCTCGGCGCCCAACGGGTACGACATCACGACGAAGTTAATTCCCCCGAAGGCCTCGCGCAGTTGGCGCAGCGCGCCGTCGAAGTCCGCGCGCTCCCGGTCCATTTTGTTGACGACCACCGCCCGGGCGACGCGGTTCTCCTCCGCCTCCTGCCACGCGCGCTCGGTGCCCACCTCCACGCCGGCCACCGCGCTCACCACGACGACGGCCACGTCCGCCACCCGCACGCCGGCGATGAGCTCGTATATGAAATCGGCCGAGCCGGGAATATCCAGCAAGTTGATGCGGTGCCCCTGGTAGTCCACGGACAGCAGCGCCGTGTTCACGGAGAAGCCGCGCTTTATCTCCTCGTCGTCGAAGTCGGCGGCGGTATTGCCCTCCTCCACCCGGCCCCGTCTCTTCAGCGCGCCGGCTCGGAAGAGCAGGTCCTCGGCCAAGGCCGTTTTACCGGCGTCGCCGTGTCCCACCAACGCTATGTTACGAATTTTTTCGATGTCGACTTTCGCCATTCAGTTTTTCCTCCTAATAATCCTTCCGCCGGGCGCCGTGCGACGACGAAGGCCGGCGCCGCACCCCCGGGGGACCGAACGCCGGTTGCGGAACGTCCT
>JAZGGY010000236.1:0-8276 GCA_036480675.1 bacterium
CTCTTCCTTCTTGTCTTTCTTTTTCGCGGCCTTCTGTTCGCCCTTCTCTTCGTCTTTCTTTTTCTTCTCGGGCGGCTTGGGGAGCTCGCCCTCGGGCGCGAGCGAGAGTGGCTCCTCCTTGAGGGCGGCCATTTGTTCGCGTAAGTTGACGACGCTCTCTCGGAAACGGTCTAAGCCCGCCGACGCCTCCTCGGTCCCCCCGATCTTTACGCGATAATCGATTTTACCGCCTTGCTCTTCCATCTAAATTCGACCCCCTTATAAGCGCGTTTATTCAGGGTTTCGCACGACGGCGAAAAATGCTTCTACAATGCTAAGCCCATGGAGGTGATACGGAGTTAATAATAGGGGGATTACTTAACGGGGCGGAAATATTGTATGCGGTCGTTACCGGTATCGGCGACGTAAACGGTGCCGTCTAAGCCAACCGCTAAACCCTCCGGCAAATATAACTCTCCGTCGCCATGCCCTCTCGAACCGAACTCCCCCAGGAAAACACCGTCCGCCGTAAAGTATTGTACGCGGTGGTTTCCGGTATCCGCAACGAAGACGTTGCCGTTCGGCGCAACCGTTAGGCCGGCCGGGTAAGCGAAACAACTATCTCCCGCGCCGACGGAACCCCATTTACCCAAGAACTTACCTTCGCTCGAGAAATGCTGTATCCGGTGGTTCCCGGAATCGGCTACGTAAATGTTACCGTCGGGGGCCAAGGCGATATCACCGGGCGAAGGGAACTCGCGGCCGCCGCCCCTTGACGAATCCCATTCCCCCAAAAAAGAACCGGTTCCGGAAAAGTATTGGATGCTCGCGCGGCGCGTATCTACCGCGTAAAGGTTACCGTTAGGACTAATGTCGAGGCCAGAAACCCACAAAGGGCCGAACTCGTGACCGCGGTAACCCCAACGCCGTATAATCGACCGCCCTTCCGAGTAATGAAATATTTGCCCGTCCTCGAAGTAGCCGACGTAGAATGCTCCGTCCTGAGTGACAGCCACGTCCGCGGGCCCCGTCTTGCGGCGATCCTCAAAACGGCCCCAATCGATACCGTCCAGGTACTCGCCGGTAGGGGTATAATGCATAACGCGGTTATTACTGCTATCGGCTACGTATAGGGTGCCGTCGGGAGCGACGTCAATATCTTTCGGATGGTACAATTGGGTTTCGCCGCGGCCGTCGGAGCCCCACTTACCCAAGAATTGCCCTTCGGCGGAGAAATATTGTACCCGGTAATCGTAAACGTCGGCGACGTATACGTTACCGTCGGCGGCTACGTCAATTCCTCCCGGATTTTTAAAGTAACCATCCGGCGCGCCTTCCGGGCCCCATACGCCCCAATAAGAACCGTCCGAAGTAACCCTAAGGATCTGCTCGGCGTGTTCGGGTTCCCACCCCCATTGCCCCAGCGAATCGCCCACAGGCGAAAAACGTTCGACATTATTTTGGTAGATATTGGTTACGTAAACGGTACCGTCCAAGCCGACGGCCAAACTATCGTAACCACATATTGAACCCTTTGGAAAAGGATCATCCCCCCATTTACCCAGAAAACGGCCTTCGCGGTCGAAGTACTGGAACCTGCCGTTACCGGAATCTATCACGTAAACGTTACCGTTAGGTGCTACGGCTAACGCTCGGGGTTTCGAAAATAGACCGTCGGCCGAACCTTCTCCGCCCCACGTCCCTTTCCGTTCGCCTTCCGGCGTAAAATAATCGACCCGAGCGCCATAATAAACGGCGACATAAACCGTACCGTCGGGCGCTACATCGACATCTTTTGCGGACCCGGGTACCAACCAACGGCCCTTAAAAGCCCCCTCGGCAGAAAAACGCTTTATAGCGTCGTCCGCGACATATACGTCGCCGTTCGGGGCGACCGCTATACCCGTTGGATTCAAGAAATAAGCGCCTTCGTCTTCCCCCCACATATCAAGAAATTCGCCTTCGGCCGAATAATACTTAACGCAGTCTTCGAACATATCCAATACATATACGTTGCCGTTAGGCGCCACGGCGACGTCCACGGGAAGAACGAAACGCTCTCCCCGGTTTTCCAAACCCCACATACCGGCGTAAACGTAAGCGCCGGCCACACTTACGATACCGCCAGCGTAGTTAAGGGGCGGCGAACAAAGGAAACCCGATAGCACCGCTAAAAAAGCGACCGATTTACGTATAACCTTAGCCGAATCCATATTGATCAACCATTCTGCTATTTGGTAGACCTTTAAACAAAACACATAAATCTTTCCGTTACGCGAACCTTACTTATATAATATAGCAGGTTTTAAGGCCATTGCAAAAGGCAAAAGGTTTGTTTAAACCCTAAGTAAGTAAATTTAGGAAACACGAACGGAGTGCGTTTGCCTAGTAATTAAAAAACCTATTTAACGGTATCTAATTGGCTTGCCTTCTTTTATACGTTTTTCTTGCCATTTTTCCTCGCCGAAAAAGCCGTAAAAATCTTTTACGTCTTTTTCCCTCCTCTCGAAAAGTAATTTCCTACCCATCTCCTCGTAATACAATAATATTTCGAGCGGATGAATACCCGATTCGAAGAAAAACTCCGGGTGGGCTTTATCGCCTTCGTACCATAACGCGTGGCTTAACTCGTGACAAGCTACCCAGGCCGCTATCTTTGCCGCGGCGTTTTCCCATAAAGATTCCCAATCTTCGAGTAATAAAATTACGTATTCGTCCCAAGTAAGGAACCTAAATTTTTCTGCTGCTCTTTTATCGGAGCCGGGCTCCGTCGTTTTCTCGATTCTCTTTTTATCGTCTTTTAATTGCTTTATAACGCCGGGGTTAGTTCTTTCATTATAGAACAATGCTACGTCGGCGTCGAGTTCAGCCTTACCCCAACTTACCAAGCAATACGAACGCCTTTCGTGTTCTTCAGGCTCAGGGTCAGAATCGCGGAATCCGTACCCATAATGGTGGCCCCTTAACCCCGCAGCATCTTTTTCTGACTTCCCCTCTTTTTTCATATATTGATTCTCAAGATAATAACTCCAATCCGCGTCGTCAAGTACCAGTATCCAACGTTCAGCCCACACTCCGGTGAACGTATATTCTTTTTCATCGACCGGGATATTCCAAAAATCTGTTAAATAAGTACCCATTGCTGTAGCTTGTTCTGAATCAACGTCTTGAGAAAAATCTATATATATCCTATTACTAAGGCCTTCCTCTTTTGCAGCAGCCTCCGTTTTTTCTAAACCCCCTTCCGCTTTAATTTTTTCTCTTATTTCGTCAATATCATCTAGGATTCGGCCGAAGCCGTCCTCTTCTCCCTCCTCTTTAACCTCGGCCGTAACCTTTCCTACGCTCTCTTCCGAACCCATTACGGCTCCACTCCCCCCCGTAGTTAAAAGTTTCTTCAACCCGTCGGCAAACCTACCGGACCCGTAGTTACGAGCCCAAACCCCCGGTTAAGCTAATCCTCCTCGTTCACGAGAGGTAACCCGTGCTCAGAGTGAGCATCGAGGCCGAACTGGCTGTACGCACTACGGCCTAAGCTGAAATTACCAACGGTAGGCGTAGGAACCGTAGCCGCAACGGGTAAAGACAGTTTTATTCTACTTGCGAAGATAGCGCTTTTGAAGTTATCCCACTCGCGCCAGTACGCCCTAGCTGCGCTCTGCCCCTCGCCGGTCCATCCTTCCTCGCCGTAGGCGGAGTTGATACAGTGGTAGAGCGTCAGCGCCAGGCAGACGCGCCACACGTACTTGTCGGCGCCGGGGTCCGTCAGGTCGTAGCGGTCGCGCAGGACCGCCTCGACCTCGGCCTCAGCGCGGTCCCTATTGGCGGTAACGCGCGCGTCCGCGCACAGGTCGCTCGTGAGTAGCGGATACTCGGTCCGCGCGTCGCTTACGTTCACCGGAGTCGTCCAGGCCATTATTGTTTCCCCCTTCTCTTGCTCGAGCCGCGGCCGCGGCCTTTGCCGGATGTCGCCTTCTTATCGTTTGAACTCTTCTTCGCCGTCGCCGCGGGCGCCTTTTTGGCCGGGGCCTTCCGGACCTCCAGGTGGCCCAGCTCGACGCCGCGCTCGAGGCGCGCCATGTCCGCGGCGGCCTCGTCGAACGCGGTCCACTCGCCGGCGAAGAACCGCACGCCGCCGAAGACGCGGCCTCGCGTCCTCATGAGCGCCGGGCCGTCGCCCTCCAGCGTACGCAAATATTCGTCCGTCAGTCGTCCTTGGTAGGTGGGCATAGCGTTCACCTCTCGTCGGTAATATTCAACGAAAAGGAGTTGGGAGCCCGGGTCGGCCAAGCCTCCCCGGGCTCTTTGTTTAGACGTCGCCGATTATCGCAAGGTACCAAGGGCCGTAGCCGAAGCGGTACCGCTCGTACGTCTTGGTGACGTAGTTGTCGGTATGCTGGTCGGGCTCGAAGACGTTGACCTCGAGGTCGATGCGCTTCTGGAATATGAACGGCCTTACGGGCTTGCCTAGGTCGAGGAAGTACCAGGCGGTGGCGCTGGAGATGTAGGGCGTCTGGATGAGCGCCAGCTTCTCGTAGAACGGGTTGTAGCCGGCGTTGGCGGTGCCCGCGGCGCCCGGCGTGTTGACGAGCATCTCCCACGCGACGCCGGTGTCGCCGGCGCCGGTCACGATGTGGGTCGGCCGGACGTCGAGCGGGCTGCCCTTTGGGTCCGTGAAGGCGCGCATTACCTTGAGGACGTCGATGGCGTTAGAGAGTGACGTCGCCAGGTCGGCGGTGCCCACGGCCTTGTTCTGGTCGTCGTTGGACTGGTTGGAGCTGCCGGCGTGGTCGGTGTCGAAGAAGTACTGGCCGTCGTGGCACGTGGCGGCCGTACCGCCGGTGACGAGCGAGGCCCAGTTCTCCTGGAGCTTGATCTGGTGGCCTATGGCGGCGCTCTGGAACTTTTGGCGGATGTAGTTGTGCCGGTCGTCCTCCACTATCTTGCGGTGGATGTCGATGGCCAGGCCGTAGGTGTAGTTGGTTAAGGAGTAGCTCTCGTCGTCTAGGCCGTAGTGGATGCGGGCGTCCTCGTCGATGCGCCCCGGGACCGGCAAGCGGCCGCCGAAGCCGTAGTACTCTGTTTCGCCGTCGCTCGACGTCACCATAACAGCGTCCTTCCAGGAGGCGTCCTGGTAGTACGAGTCCTCGTAGATGCGGAAGAACTCCTCCTTGCACGCCACCTCCAGGACCCGGGCGAAGTCGCTCGGCGAAAGGTTAGGTCCTGCCATTAAAGTTCACCCCCCTTGAATTGGGATTCGGACAAGGGGCTTGGGCCCCCTGCGTTTACGGACAATAGTTGTCGACGGCGAGCACGGCCGTCGAGCTCAGGTAGTCGACGCAGCAGCCGACCTTGCAGCCGGTCGAGGAACTCGACTAGACCGTGGCCGGCGTGCCGGAAGCGCCCTCGTCGCAGTAGAACTCGGTGCCGACGTCGGTGACGGCGGGCGTGCCCTTGATGAACTCGAACAGGCCCTTGCGCCACACCTTGATCTTGGCGGTGCCGTCGCCGGTAACGGTCTGGGCCGCGACGCCGGCGAAGGTCTCGCTCGCCGTGTTGGAGGCGTACGTCACGTAGCCGGTCAGGCCCGTATCGTCTTCGAAGACCACGAGCGAGCCCTTGTAGACCGTAACGCCGCTCTTGACGACGTAGTGGGTGTAGGCCGAGTCGTCGTTGGGAATGCGGCGCGGGTTGCACTCGTGCTCCGCGGTTATGTTTCCAAACGCCATTTACTTCACCCCCCTTTGGGTTCGGTATAGGGCGGCGGGCATGAAACCCGCCGTTATAATTGGCCGTAGAGCTCGCCAAGGCGGCGCTCGATGGCGGCCTCGTCGTAGCCCATCGCCTTAAGCACTTCCACCACTTCCGGGTTCTCGCGCGCCAAAGGCGACGGCTCCGCGGGCCGCCCATGCTCCTGCGGCTCGCCTCCGGCCTCGGCGGCGTCGAAGCGGACTTCCAGAGCAGCCGCGGCCTCCATCGCGAGGTCCTTATCCTTCAGGTATAGCTGGAGCCACTTGCTTTGATGCGCCGGCTTGGCGCGGCCCGCGCGCACCAGCGCCTCGGCGAAGCGGTTCGCCTCGGCCTCGAAGGC
The DNA here is from genome assembly GCA_036480675.1 of bacterium. Lineage (GTDB taxonomy): Bacteria > RBG-13-66-14 > B26-G2 > WVWN01 > WVWN01 > WVWN01. The sequence goes on from JAZGGY010000236.1 coordinate 6,071, forward strand.
CATGCGGTCGTGGGCGGCGCGCTCGAGCTTCTCGAGGCGCAGGTTGTCGCGCTCGGCCTTGACGGCCTCGAACTCGGTCGCCAGCCGCTCGTGCCGACCCCGCAGCGCCTCGAAGCGGGCGCTCAGGCCGTCGAGCCGCGTCTCCATCCGGGCGACGTCTTTCGACGCAGCGCCCTCGCCGCGGAAGCCGAGCTTGCCGAGGAACTTTGCCAGCCGCCGCGACTTAGCGCCTTCGGCTTCGACCGCGGCCTTGTCTTCCTCCGCGGGTTTCTCCCCTTCCGACGTAGCCTCCTCCAGCAGCGCCTCCAGCTCCTCGCGGACACGCTCGCGGTCCTCCTCGGGAATCGGCTCGCCGGTGGACAACATCTCGGCGTCGAGCGCGGCCAGCGCCTCCTCCACGTGCGGAAGGGAGACGTTGCCTTCCGCGTCGCGGACCGGGAAATGGCGCAGCTCGCGCGGGACGGTCTTGCCCTCCTCGTCGGCCTCGCCGCCGGGCTCTATGTAGGCGAAGGACTCGTCGGGCAGGGCGTCGATATACTCGGCGTCCCACTCTTCCTCGGGCCCTTCGGCCTTCGGCTCCTTCTCCTCGTCGACGGCGTCGCCGGCGGAGAAGTAGAAGCCGCCGTCGCGGCGCGCTTCCATCAACGCCTGGAAGCCGTCCTGCTCGCGGACGTGGGGGTCGAGGGTCAGGGCGACGTGGCGGATGACCTCGTCGTAGCGGCGGCCGCAGGCCGTGAGCACCGGCCCCACGCCGACGGATACGTCCTGAATCGTGCCGTCCACGATGCGCGCGGCCGTATCCTCGTCGGTGATGTTAAAGACGCCGTAGAGCTTGCCGTCGGCGATCTCGAAGGCCTCCACCCAGCCGGCGTTGTCGGCGGGATGGTAGGAGTGGTGGTACGGGACCCAGGTCTTTACGCCGGCGGCGCGGGTATCGTCCACCCAGTCCCGCAGGCGCTCGAGCGTGACGTCGACCGTCTTGCCCGGGTCGTCGGGGAGGACGTAGCGGCCCACGCGGATTATCTCCTTGCGGAAGCGCGCCTCGGCCTTGAGCGTCCACTCGCCTTCGGCCTCCTCGTATTTTTCTTTGGCCTTCTCCCAGGCGACGTCGGCGCACTCCTTCTGCGCGGCCTCGTCGGTCTTGCCCTTGTCGGCCAGGCAGGCGAAGTAGGACTCGCGCAAGAGCTCGTTGAGCTCCGCGGGGGCGTCCGGGCCGGCCTCGGGCGGTTTGAGCTTCTTCTCGTCGGGCATATTGAACCCCTCCAATTTTGAATTATGGAAAGCTTGCCGGCCGCTTAGGGCGCCGGTGGTAAACGCTGTGATGGTTTAGTGGGGATTAAGGTAGATGGGAAACGCGCGAAGGAGAAACTTAACTAATTGCGGCCCGGCCGCTATTCGACGTAAAGCACGCCGTAGTCGTACGGCGGCGGGGCTCCGGGGGCTTCCGCTTCCGGGATGGAGACGGGAACCGGCTCCGCGGACGTCCCGTCGGGATACGTTACCGCGATGCGCGCGGCGTCTTCGTCCTTCGGGGGATAAATAATGTACACAAAAGCATCGCGGGATGGCGAGTAATAGATAGGCCCCGGCGTTCCGCTGATTTTCACGTCGCGGTAGCCGCCCGGGGCGGCCGCGTCGCGGAGGTAGATCGTCCGTTCGTCGGTCGCCTCGGCCTTTGCGGTATCGTCGGCGTACGCCCTCGGGCCGGCGATCGCCGTCGGCGCCGCGGGTAGGAGTTGGCCCGCTCCCTCCGGGCCGCCGTACGGGATGTACCGCGTCGGCTCGCGGCCGGAATAGTCCGGGAAGATTCCGAGGGGAACGACGTCGAGCGTCTTCTTGTCGACGTAGCCGTAAAGGCGGCGCCGGCCGTACGAGGTTTTATCGTCATACAAAACGTAAATCCTGTCGTCGTCGGCCTCGCCGTCCAGGGAGACGTGGCGCCCCAAGCGCGCGAGCTCGACGGGGGCCGCGGCGGCCGGTTCGTACCGGTATAGGACCGTCTCGCGATACTTCTCGCCGTCGGCGGTTGTACCTATCGTCTCCGCGCCGACGTAGAAGGCCCCCTCGCCGGCGTCGAATATAACGTCGCCGTACGGCTGGCGAGGCCCATTAAATTCCACGATAACCTCCGGCTCTTCCGCCGAGGGCGTAGAGCCCGGGCCGGAGAGACGGTAACAGACGAAACGGTCGTCGGCCGTCAGGTCGA
>JAZGGY010000237.1:0-4659 GCA_036480675.1 bacterium
TTGTAAAGATATTCACCCTTCACGACGACGTGAATTTCGTGCGGGCCGACGTAACGGCCCCCGGAGCGAGGCGAGGGCTTGGGGCCGGGCTTCGAATCCGAAACACCTTCGGACGAGGCGACGACGAGCTCGCGTCGCACCTGTCCCCCTTCGCCGACTGCTACCGTCGCGTAGGCCTCGGCATCGTTGGGCGAATACCCCATAGCCTCCAGCTCCGCGCGCAGTCTATCGCGACGCGCCAGGGCCGCGCGGGTCCGCGCGCCCAATTCTTTGGTATTCTCGATCTCATTTTCGAGCTCCTCCCGCTCCTTCAAGGTCTGGTCGTACTTCTGCTCTTGACCCACAACCTCCTTTTCGAGGCGTGCGAGCTCGTCAGTCATATCGGCGCCTGATCTCCCGGTCTTACATGCGAGAAGAACTAACGCCGTCGCCAGTATACCTAACAACAATAGCTGCTTCATAACGACCTCCGCGGATAACACACCGCGCCTACGGGAGAACTGCAGTTAGATGTCACCGTCCCCCGGCGCACTTTCCGCCGGTGCCTTCTCCTTAGCCGATTCAAGGACCTTCTCCATATCGTCGATCTCGGCGTATATCAGGTCCAGATTCTCGATGTCCATTCCCTGATCTCCGTACTCGGCGGTCGATTCGTAAATCTGTTGCCGCAACACCGTCACGATTTCCGATTCGCGGTCCACTTGCCGCCGCCAGAAACCTACCTGCCCTTTTAATTTCCTTATGCCGCGGCGAGCCTCGAGACGCTCCGGGCCCGTGTGCAACGGCCTGGGGCTGAACTCCACGGTAACCGAATAGAACGGTTTGAAATCCCCGGCCAGCTGTTCCACCTTTTCAATAGCCGCGCCGACTGTAACCCAGGGCAGAACGTGACGAACCCCAACGTTGACGTCCCGGCCGTCCTCTTCGACCATTATCTCGAACGTCTTCCATATCCGTCGGTTGTAGCCCATAAAGATCCCGTGGAAGCGCCGACTCTTGGGTCCCGAGCCTATAAACCTGCCGCGTCCCCAGCCCAGGTGGAAGGTCCCGACCGGCCCTACGGTTTTACTCGCAACGACGAACGGCGAAATATTATCCCGGAAATCGATGTCGTAGGCGCCGGTATCTCCCGGCAGGCGGTCACCCGCGTGAGTAATTATGCCGTCCCCGATGGTCAGGTTGTCCATACCCACCGAAACGGCCGGTTGGAACCGGCTGAAATGCTCCTCGTCGATTAACTCCACCTTAAAATGGGCCCCGAGTGCGGCTTCGTCCCATACCGAATACACCGCTAACCCTACTTCAGACATGCCCCCGACGCCGAGGCTGAGATTGAATACGCCGTAGTTCGACACGACAGCGTCGCCGGACACTGCTAAGATCATATCCGCCTCGTATTGTAAGTTGTCGAGGTATTCGCTCGCGGGCACGTCAATCAGGCTGGTCGAAGAATACCCAGCGAAGGTCGTACCCGCGGCCAAAACGACGCTGGCGGCTACCGCTGCCAAAGCCTTGTGCCATAACCCTTTCTTATGTGTACAACTCATGGCAAACCTCCGAGACTCATTCTCCTTAAACTGCTCCGAAGCCCGCGGCGGGGGTTTCGAGTGTAACCCCGGCCGGCAAGCTCGCCTCCGTTTCGGCCGGGGCAGGCGCCGCCCGCCGAAACCGCTCGTAACACGAAGCCACGAAATCGGCAAAACGCGACTTAAACCGACTCGTATCGTAACGGACCGCCCGGTTACGGACGACGCGCGCGTCGTAGCGGCTCGGTTCGAAACTGAGGACGGCTTCCCGGACCGCACGAGGCGTTTGCTTTTCGAAGAAGCATCCCGTGACGCCGTCGACGACAGTGTCCAATGCGCCGCCCCGGCGATAGGCTATTACCGGTTTCCCGCACGCCATAGCCTCCACGGGAGCGATGCCGAAGTCTTCGTGGGCCGGCATGATGAAAGCCAAGGCGTGGCGGTAATATTCTCTTACCATCTCGTCGGTGGCCTCCGGAACGAAGGTCACGTTCGGCCCGGCCCTCTTCGCGAGTTCCTTCCGCTCGGGGCCGTCGCCGATAATCACCAGCCGCCGCCGCATTCCCCGAAACGCCTCCACCGCCAAGTCGACCCTCTTGTAATCTTTCAACCGGCAGACGATCAGGAAATAAGGTTTTCCGAATTGCCGGCCGAGTTCGCCGTCGTCGCCGTTCTGGGCGGGGGTGAAGAAAGAGGTGTCGACCGGCGGGGGTATTACTTCCGCGTGCCGGCCGTAATACTTCCTGACCCGGCTCTGAACGGTACGCGAGTTGCAAGCCAGGAAGTCGACCCGACGGGTCGCCACGACGTCCCACACCCTAAGGTACGACATGGTCAACCGCAACGCGCCGCGATAAAACCACGGCATACGCGCCACCGTCTCGTAATAGTAATCCCAGGCGAATCGCATCGGCGTGTGGAGGTACGAAACGTGGCAGGTCGGGGGAAACGTCAATACCCCCTTTGCCCACGCGCTCGAGTCGCTTACGACGAGGTCATAACCGGACAAGTCCATTTGCTCGATGAAGAACGGGTACAACGCCAGATACTTCTCGTACCAACGTCTCGCGAAGGGCATACGCTGTAACCACGAGGTGCGTACGGCGCGGCCGCGTAAAAGCCCCTCTAACCTGTCGCCGTCGTGAAGCAGCGTGTAAATCGGCGCCCGGGGGAACAACTCGGTGACGGCCAGAAGCACCTTCTCCGCTCCGCCTAGTTGGTTCAAATAATCGTGGACGACCGCTACTTTCATAGGCGAACTCCCTTTATTCCGTTGCCAATTTACTCCTATTTTCCCGCTACCTACACTCTACCGACTTTTTCCGCATACAAATCGGGCGCCTTAAGACGGCGTGACGTCGAACGGCAAGAAGACTACGTTCTCCAAAGCCGGCGCCGTCACGATAACGCCGTAGGTTTTGAAGAAACCCACCTCGATCAGATGAGTCGCCGGGAGAGCAACGGCCGCCGTCCCCATCAAGAAGTACGGCGCCTCCGCCGCCGGAAACATCTCACGGCCGTACCGCGAGACGTAAAAATCCTTACGTGATTCCGAATTGCTGCGTGCTGTTGCGTTCGTTTTCCGTTCAGTCGCCATCCGGTCCTCTTTTCGTTCAATCATGCAACCAATTTAATACGACTTGATGTCAGAAAACGTCAGTCCCTGTTCAACCCCGAACCCCTTTCCTCTCGCCTCCGGTAACCCCCCGCCGCCGTCGCATAAATGAACAAGCGGTTAGCGGGAACCGGTCGGGCACGCCTCCCGCCGAGCCAACGTGCCATACTTCTTTAGCTTCGCCCACAACGTCGTCCGGCTTATGTTGAGCAGCTTCGCGGCTTGAGACTTGTTGCCATTCGCGATCGCCACCACGTCCAGGATGTGTCTTCTCTCAAGCTCGTCCAACGACAACTCCGGGTCGCCCGCGTGGCTCTCTTCACCCGCCTCGCCGCTCAAATTCGGCGGCCCGATGACTATGGCCGAGGGTAAGATCTTCTCCCCCTCCGTCAGGATAACGGCGCGCTCGATCACACCTCGCAGCTCGCGTACGTTTCCCGGCCACCGGTAACGCCGCAGCACCTCCTCCGCGCCGGGCGTCAACTCCGCAACGTTCTTCTTAAACTCCGCGTTGAACATCTCGACGAAGTACGTGCTGAGGGGAAGGATATCTTCCGAGCGATCGCGGAGCGGCGGCACGTATATCGTGAACACGTTCAACCGGTAATACAGGTCCTCCCGGAAGAGAGCCTCGGCCACCATGACGCGCAGGTCGCGATTGGTCGCCGCGATAATGCGTACGTCTACCGGGATATCCTCCAGGCCGCCGACGCGGCGAACGGTCTTTTCCTCAACCGCGCGCAGGATCTTGGGCTGCAGCGAAAGCTGCATGTCGCCCACCTCGTCGAGGAAAAGGGTCCCGCCCTCGGCGTACTCGAACAAGCCGCGTTTCTCTTTGAGGGCGCCGGTAAACGCGCCCCTTGTATGGCCGAAGAGCTCCGACTCCAGCAGACTCTCCGCCAGCGCGCTGCAATTTACGGCCACGAATTGTCCGGAGGCACGGTCGCTCCGGGCGTGAATTTCGCGCGCTATGACCTCCTTACCCGTACCGGTCTCGCCCACGATCAGGACCCGGGTCTGAGGCGTCCGGCTCAGGCGGTCCACAAGCGCCAGCGCGCGTCGCATGCTCGGGCTCTCGGAAATTATGTACTTAAATTTCTCCGATTGCCCTTCCCGTAATAACGACAACTCCCGGCGCAAGAAATAAGCCTGGAGCCCGTTCTCAACCAGACGCAACATATCGTCCGGTTCGAAAGGTTTCTTAACGTAATCGTAAGCGCCGTATTTGATGGCCTCCACCGCCGGCTTGATGTCGCCGTAAGCCGTCATCATTATGACGACCGTCGACGGTTCGCGGGCCTTGAATTCCTTTAGAACCGCCAGGCCGTCCATGCCGGGGAGCTTCAGGTCCAGAACGACTACGTCCACCGCTCGCTCCTCGAATAACTGAACCGCGGCCTCGCCGTCCTCGGCCTCCAAAACGGTATACTCCGCGCCCTTAAAATATTTGGCCAAAGAGCGCCTTAAGATATCCTCGTCCTCGACGATTAGGATCGTTGCGTTCATATCACCGCTCCG
>JAZGGY010000238.1:0-2204 GCA_036480675.1 bacterium
CGGTGGCCGTTATGCCGTCGCACGCCCGGGCGAAGGCCATGGCGTACTCGCCGGAGCCGCCGCCCACGTCCAACACCCGGGCGACGCCGGCGAGGTCGAGCATGGCGACGAGGCGCTCGGCCCGGAGGGAGGCGCCGGCGTGCATGGCGGCTATAAAGGCCTCGGTGCGGCGCTCGCCCGCCTCGCCTCCCGGCCGCTCGAAGGCGGTGGTGCCGGCGCGGACGGCGTCGGTAAGCGTGCTCCACGAATCCCACAGGTTGACCGTGTGCATAAGGCCCGCCATGTATTCGGGCCTCCCGGCGACGAGGAAGCGGGAGGGGGCCTCCGTATTCGCGAACCGGCCTTCCTCTTTGTTAAGCAAGCCGAGCACGGCGAGCGCGTTCATCAGCCGGTCCGTAGCGCGGGGGTCCGTTTCCAGCGCGGAGGCCACCTCGGCCGAGGTCTTACGCTCGTCGCCGAGCTCGGTGAAAACCCCCAGCTCGTACGCGGTCAATAAGATGCGGCTGCGGAAGAAGGCGCGCGCGATTTGTTGAAGGTCGTCGGCCGTGAGCTCGGACCCGCTATTTTCTGAGTTACCGTTCATAACGCAACTCCTCGGCGCAGCGTAATATCCTAAACGTTTTCACCGGCCCCCCTCTCGAAGATCACTTTAAGGTTGCGCGGAAGGAGGCTTAAGAAAGGGGCGAGGTTAGTACGTTCGATTTTCTCCGCCGTCCCCGGCGGGAGCTGCTCGAGTGGAGCGCCCGCTACCAGGAGCTCGGTTTCCTCGGCGGAGAACGCCGCCCCTTCCTCGAGCCAACGCCGGACCTCCGCGTTCTCGGGGCACGCTAGCTGGCAGCGGAGACACCCCACGATGCAATCGTGCCACGTCGGCTCGAGCCACGCCGGGAAGGGGACCTCGCCCGGCTGCTCGTTATGAAACGTTATACACCGCTCCGCGTGGAGCAGAAAGCGGTCCCCGGCGATCGCGCCGGCGGGGCAGGCGCGGAGGCAAACGTCGCACTCCCGGCAGCGCTCGAGCATCGCGGGTTCCCGCCAGTCATCTTCCGCGCAAGGAAGGTCGGAATAGAAGGCCGCCAGCCGAAAGAAACTCCCCATCCCGGGAACGTACGCGACGTTATTCTTGCCGTAAGCCGCCAGGCCGCTCCGGACCGCCAACAGCTTCTTCGGCACCGCGGCAGGCTCTGCGCGGTATCCCGCCCGGGCCAAAGCGCCGGCCAACGCATCTTGCACTTGTTCGTCGGTCCCGTGAAAATAGGTGGGCGGCACGGCGAGCCGAAAGCGCCGCTCTCTCCATACGAAGGTGAAGCGGACCGACGGTTGGGGCGAGGCGGCGACGATAAGCGAGCGCGCCTCCGGCAGCTCTTCGGGGGGGTCGTAGACGAAATGGGCGAAGTACGTTTGATAAATCGTCTCGTCGAACAGGCCCTCCCGGTACCTGCTCTCGATTTCTTCGCGGAGGTCTCGGCGGCGCGCGACCGAAACCACGCGGCCGCGGTATCCGCGTTTCTCCAGTTCCGTAGATACGTCTACCGGCACCTACGCCTCCGCGCCGGTTCCGGGCCCGGCCGCGGCCCTTTCCGCCCGCCGCTTTATCCCGAGCATACACTTCCGCATCATCATGAAGTCGCCCGCGTCGATCATGAAGTACCAGATAATTACGGGAAACCTCCACGTGTATTTCATGCGAACCCGCGTCACCAGCCGCGTACGGCCGTCGCCTTCCGGGTACAGCCCCCACGCCCACGAGAACCTATCCTCCGGCAGGTCCCACACCATAACCCGAGGAGGCTCGAACACCACGACGTCCATACGATTAACCCTATCCAGGGGTATTTTATCGCCGACCTTCAAATTCTGGTACTCGGGCAAGATCCGCTCGGCGCTCGGAAGGCCGGCGTTGTCGAGCCTATCGTAACTATAAAACCCGGCGCGTCGATAACCTATTTGCACCAACCAGGGCCATATATCCTCCGGCCGGGCGTCGACCGCGAGGCCGCGCGTGGCGTCGAGGTCCGGTTCCGTCACGAGCTCGTCGCCCGGCATGGCCCGCTCGAACTCCTCGTCGGTCGCGCCCCACCGCAAATGCCAGGGGCGGAGCCAGAGTAAATAGACGACGACCGAGACGCCGGTTGCGCACACTATAACAAAAACGGCGCATAACAAACCCCGGAGTATTTTTTTTAACACGGACATACTCGACT
>JAZGGY010000239.1:0-5244 GCA_036480675.1 bacterium
GCCGGCGGGATATGGTACGTGCCGGCCGGGCCGGTGCGTCACTACACCGGCGGCAGCCGGCGGACGCCGAACCCGGTCGTGGTGGCCGAATCGCACCGGAGCGCGGTTCGCTACGCCCGCCGCTGGCACGGCGGCCTCGCCGCGGCGGCGGTTCGCGTCGTTTCCAAGTCGTCGCTTTGGGGAAGGCGCTTGTCATTCGCGGCCGCGAGCCCGTTGGGGGAGGGGGCGCGCCGCCGAGCGCGGTTTTACGCCGACGTGCTGGCGGAGTATCGCCGGCGGGAGGAAGCCGCCCCCGCGCTTTAACGCAGGAGGCCGACGAGCTTGCCCATCCGGGACCACCGGATGCGGCGGTCGAAGCGCCACCGCGACACCGGCTCATAGTCCCACCCGAGCCGCATCTCCTCGCCGCCGCCGCTGCACTGCCACTCGTCGTCCGCGCGGGCGATGGGGGCCCCGTGTTTGGGGCACGTCGTGGGCGCGAGCGAAAAGTAAATAATCTCGGCTTTGGCGGTGACGTACTTCCGCGGCACCGGTCCTATGAAGCGGCTGTCTGCCGAGTCGTAGCGGTTGTCGCCCATGACGAAGTATCGGTCGGGCGGGACTTCGTACGGGCCCCAGTCGCCGCCGGCGTCGGTTTTAACGTACGGCTCGTCGACGGCCTTGCCGTTCCGGTACAGCACGCCGTCCTTTATCTCCAAGTTGTCGCCCGGGGACCCCACCACCCTTTTAATGAGTAGGCGGGGGCCGGTGCGGCTCTCTCCCAATATATTGCGCAAGAAGAAGCGGACCGCCTGCCCCGGCGTCATGTCGCGGTAGGGGAATATGAACGTTACGATCTCGCCCGGGCGCGGGTCGCGGAAGTGGTACATGACCTTCTCCGCCAGGATGTAGTCGCCGACGAGGAGCGTATCTTTGTCCGAGCCGGACGGTATGACGTTGGCCTCGACCACCCACAGCCGAATGACGACGAACGCGACGACGATGATTATTATGTCGCGTATAGTTCTGTAAACCGGGCCTGGCTTCTTCTTTTCTTTGCGGAGGGAGCTTCCCTTTTTTTTAGCCATTTTTCAGTTCGTTTCTTTTAGAACGCGGCGTTTTTCGCCGCGGCGTAAGGTGCATTCCCGCGGCGAGGTCCGTTTCCGTAAAAGGGCGGGGGCCGGTGCTCTTGACGCCGTGGCGGCGTTCGAAGTAGGCGAGTAAGGTTTCTACGTCGTCGCGGTAGGCGGGCGCGGCCCAGGTCGCGAACGAGCCGGCGCGGCCGTCCATTTTGGAACGCAATTGCAGCCTGCCCTCGTAGCCGTCGCAGACGGCGATTACCGCGCCCTCCGCCTCGGCCGGTATTTCCAGCTCCCAGACGAGGATGTCGCCCGGGGGCGCGGCCGGCGGTTTGTAGCGTTCCCTGAAGCTCACCGTTTCCCCTGTTTTTTGTTTTTTTCGCTACGCGCCGTCAGGTGGCCCCGCAGCGTTTTGGTGAACGTATGGCTGCCGTCGCCGTTGGAGACGAAGAACAGATAGTCGGTCCGGGCGGGGTCGAGCGCCGCCATGAGCGACGCGCGGCCGGGCGAGCATATGGGCCCGGGCGGCAGGCCGGCGCGTATATAAGTGTTGTAGGGCGAATCCACTTTCAAGTCCTGTATCGTCAAACGGTCCACGTCGCGGCCCAGGGCGTATATCACGGTAGCGCAGGATTCGAGCCTCATCCCGCGCGCCAGGCGGTTGTAGAATACCGACGCCACCAGCGGCCGCTCCTCGTCCAACAGCGCTTCGCGTTCGACGATGGAGGCTAGCGTGACCACATCTTGTAATGACCGGCCCGACTCCTCCGCGCGCGCGAGGCCGTCCGGGCCGAGGACCTCGAAGAAGCGGTCGACCATCGTCGCCACTACGTCGTCCGCGCCGGCGTCGCCGGCGACCTCGTACGTGTCGCCGAAGAGGTATCCCTCCAGGTCGTCGGTCGGTACGCGGCCCCGCGGGTCTCCCCGGCCGCAGGCCTCCAGGAACTCCTCGGCCGAGCATATCTCCGCCGCCTCGACGACGCGGGCCGTCTTTCTCTTATCGTACCCCTCCGGTACCGTAAACTTGACGACGTATACGCGACCCGCGGCCAGCTTCGCGGCGACGGCCGGGATGCCGTCCTCACTGGATAATACGTATTCGCCGGCCTGAAGTTTCCCGTCGAGGCCGTTCAGGCGGCAATACCACACGAAGGGGCTCGCGTCGGCGATTACGCCCTCTTCGGCCAAAAGGGTCGCGATTTCGGTCGTAGTGTAACCCGGCGGGACGACCACCGTATTGGTTACGGCCGTCTCCGGCTTGCGCTTTATCGCGGCTTCGTAGTATTTATAGAAAGCGGCGCCGGCGGCCACCACGGCCGCGACGAGCACCAGAACGATTAGGCCTTTCTTCATCGTCCACCTGCCGGTTCGGCATTATAAAAAGGCCACCGCGGCGACGTGTGCCGCGGCTGCATAGTATTATTACCGTAGCTCACGCCGCGCCGATTTTACGCGTGTTCGCCGGCGTTGGTCGCGTAGTAAGAGAGCCACTCGAGCTCCATCGCGAGGTCGACCCGTTTCACCGTCACGTCGGAAGACGTTATGACGCGGCCGGGCGCGAAGGACAATATCGACTTCAGGCCGCCCGCGACGAACGCGTCGCAGGCCTCCTGTGCGCCGGCCGCCGGGACCGCGATGATGCCTATCTCGGCGCCGCTCTCCGGAAGAACCGACGGCGCTTCCGCGATGTCGTATATCTTCACGCCCTCCCACGTCTGGCCTATCTTCGCCGGGTCCCTGTCGAACGCGATTACGACGTCGAAGCCCTGCTTTTTAAAGCCGTTGTAAGCCAGCAGCGCGTAACCGAGGTACCCCACGCCCGCGAGCGCCACCTCCCACCGGCGGTTTATGCCCAGGATCGTAGCGAGTTCGTTATACAGGTTTTCGACGTAGTACCCTCGCCCGGGCACGCCGAATTGGCCGAAGTACGCGAGGTCTTTGCGTATTTGGGCCGCGGTCGAACCTATCTGCGCGGCCAGTTTCTCGGAGGAAGTCGTGACGACGCCCTCGTTACGTAACTTCTGCAGCGCCCGGACGTACACCGACAAGCGGGAGACGGTAGTGCCGGGTATCTTTTTGGGCCTTGCCATCACGGTTCGGGAATATGTGAAAAAGTTATCAGACTACGTTAAAAATAAAGCCGTTTCGGAAACGCGCTTCGCTATTGGATTATAGACGGTAGCGTTGCTTTTGTCAATATTTTTTAGCCGGCGCCGTCCTTGACCCGGTAATACCGTTATGATAACCTCGGCCGCTAAAGCCATGCGTGTAATTGATATTTCCATACCGCTGCGCGAGCGAATGCCGGTTTACCCCGGCGACCCGCCCTTCGAGAAGGCCACGGCCAAAAGCAGGAAAAGGGGCGACGCCGCGGAGGTTTCGCGCCTGACGCTCGGCAGCCACGCCGGCACCCACGTCGACGTCCCGTACCATTTCGTCGAGGGCGGCGCGGACGTCTCGGCCGTCGGCCCGGAGCCGTTCGTAGGGCGGTGCCGCGTCGTGGAGCTGGCCGGCGTGCCGCGCGTCGACGCTCCGGACGTGGAACGCTTGACGTCCGTCGCCGGCGAGCGGATTTTGTTTAAAACCGACAACTCCGCGCTCTGGGCCCGGGATGATTTCGCGACCGATTACGTCTACTTGACGGCGGCGGCGGCGCGGGTCCTGGCCGCGCGCCGCGTCGCGCTCGTCGGGTGGGACTACCTATCGGTTGAGGAGTTCGGCGCGGCCGACGCGCCGGCGCATAAAACGCTTCTGGCCGCGGACGTTATGATCTTAGAGGGTCTGAATTTAACCGAAGTCCGGGCCGGGGAGTATTTCCTGGCGGCGCTGCCGCTCGCGATCGCGGAGGGCGACGGCGCGCCGGCTCGAGCCGTTCTTCTGGAGGGTTTCGATGGCCAAGAAACGCCGTAGCGAAGCGATGGCCGAGCTCGGCGCCGAAGTGGCGGCGCTCAGGTTCGGCTGCGGATTTACGCGTGCCGATTTCGATAAACCGTTGGTTGTAGTCGAGGCCGCCGCGGGGGAGAGCCACCCGGGCAGTTATCACCTGGGCGCCGTAGCCGCGGCGGCGCGCGAGGAGCTGCTGGCCGCGGGCGTGCGCCCCCTCGACTACCGCTGCACCGACATCTGCGACGGCATTGCCCAGGCGACGCCGGCGATGGCGCTATCGCTCGCCTCGCGGGACGTGCTGGCGCTGGCCGCGGAGCTGCACGCCACGGCCGCCCACGCCGACGGCGTGCTGTTCGTATCGTCGTGCGACAAGGCGGTCCCGGCGCACCTTCTGGCCGCGGCGCGGCTCGAGCTGCCGGCGGCCTTCGTCCCCGGCGGCGTTATGGCGCCCAGCGACGACTGCCGGACGCTGGAGTACGTCGCGACGCTGGCGCAGGAGGCGGCCCGCGGGCCGGTGCCGGCGGCGGAACGCCGGCACTTCGACGAGGTCGCGGCGACGGGGGCCGGGTGCTGCGCCTTCATGGGGACCGCGGCCACGATGCAAGTTATGGCCGAGGCGTTGGGGGTGGCGCCGCCGGCGTCGGCGCTGGTGCCGGCCGCGGACTTTGCGCTCGTCCGCTCGGCCCGGTACGCCGCGTCGCTGCTGGCCCGGGCGCTCGAGCGCGGCCTCCTGTTCGCGGACGTCGTCGCCGAGCGCGCGCTGCACTACGCCCTCGCCGTGCACGCCGCCGTCGGCCGCTCGACGAACGCGCTCTTGCACCTCGCCGCGCTGGCGGCCGAGCTCGAGCTGCCGTTCGACCTGGCGGCGTATAACGAAATCCAGGCCGAGGTCCCGTTTATAGCGAACGTTCGCCCCAGCGGCGAACACCCGTCTACGTTCCTGTGGTACGCGGGCGGCGCCGCGGCGGTGATGAGCGAAATCCGCGACCACCTGCGCCTCGACGCCGCGACGATTACGGGACACGCCGTCGGGAAGAACCTGAGCGACCTGGCGAGGGCCGGCTTCTTCGAGCGCAACCCGCGGCGCCTAGCCAACTACGGCCTGTCGCGCGAGGACGTGATTAGGCCGGCGTCCAGGCCGCTCTCGCGCCGCGGCGCGGTCAAGGTGCTCTTCGGGAATATCGCGCCCCAGGGCGCGGTTGTGAAGGTGGCCGCGGCGGCCGCCGCCAGGTTCAAGGGACGGGCGCGCATCTTCTTCGACGAGGAGGAGGCGCGGGCCGCGGTGAACGGCGGGCGCGTA
>JAZGGY010000240.1:0-7357 GCA_036480675.1 bacterium
CCCGCCCGAGTAAGTGTACGGCAACGTCGAAGCCGGCGTCGGAGAAATACCTGGCCGCCACGAAACCGTCGCCGCCGTTGTTGCCCGGGCCGGCGGCGACGACCGCGCGGCCCCCTTCCGCGAGCTCGAGCGCGACCGCGGCCGCGGCCGCGCCCGCCCGGTCCATCAAGACGGACGACGGGACGCCGAATCCGTCCACGGCGCGACGGTCGACGTCGCGCATCTGTAGGGGCGTCACAACCTTCACGAAATTGATTATAGGGCTTCGATTCGGCGAGGTCAAGAATATCTTGCCCCGGGGAAGCGGTTGTGGTATTTTCACGCGGGCAAGAGACATGTTCGACATAGAGGTCAAATATGCAGGCGCGACCTACCGCGCCCACGGCGAGCGCGGCGCCCTCGCGCGCGCAGGCAACGTCCTCCGCGCCGCGGCGCCCGACGCCCGGCGCGCCGTCGTCGTCACGGACGAACACGTTAAGCCGCTGTACCTCAAAGCGCTCACCCCCGCGCTCGAGCGCGCGGGTTTCGCGGTCAGGTCCGCCACCGTCGCCTCTGGCGACGAGGCTAAAAACTTCGCCCAACTCGCCGACTTGTATCGGGATTTCGCCGCCGCGGTGGTCAGCCGGTCGGACGTCGTGGTAGCGCTGGGGGGCGGGAGCGTGTGCGACGTCGCCGGTTTCGCCGCGGCCACTTTCAAAAGCGGCGTACCCTGGGCCGTGGTCCCCACGACGCTCCTGGCTCAGATCGACCTGTGCTTGGGCGGCGACGTAGGCGTCGACGTCGACGGCCTTAAAAACCAGGTCGGCACCTTCCACCAACCGACGGCGGTGATAGTAGACGGCGAGCTGCTGGCCACGCTGCCGGCCAAGCATCTCTCCGCCGGCCTCGCCGAAGCGGTAAAATACGCCGTGCTGGGCGGCGAGGAAGCCTTCGCGTACCTCGAAAACAACGCGCCGTTGGTCGTGCGCTCCGGCGCCGAATTGGATGCCGTCGTCGAAAGGGGTTTGCGGTACAAAGCCTCGGTGCTGGCCTCGAGCGAACGCGAACGGGGTGAGAGTCATCTCCTCAACCTGGGGCGCACGTTGGGCCGCGCCTTCGAGAGCGCGAGTCGGTTCGCCCTCAACCACGGCGAAGCGCTTGCCGTGGGCCTGGTATACACCGGCCTCCTCGCGGAGCTGCGAGGGGAAATCGCAACCGAGGCCGTCATCCGCGTCGCGGCGCTTTTACGGCGCTTCAACCTCCCCACTTATTTACCCACCTTGAATCTGGACAAAACGCTCGAGGCGCTGGTCGCCGGAAAGCCGACGGCCGGCGGCGAAATTTACATGGCCATGCCGCGGGATATCGGACAGGTCGTCGTGGAGCCCGTCGCCGTACGCGCCGTCGCCGAACTCCTCCCGCAGATCCACCGCCTCGCCCGAAGCATGGCGTAGCGCCGGTCGAAGCGCCGCCCCGCGCGCGATTTCGCTCAACGCGGTCGCCAATTAAACCGGCGCCGCGGCGCCCGCCGTTATAAACCTTGCCCCTTCGCTCCGTTATGGTAATAATTTAAATAATAGACGTTTATGGCAAAAAGGCTCAAAAGCGTAAAACCCTCGATAACGGTAATCTTCCCCGCGTTTAACGAGGAAGCCAACGTCGTCGCGTCGGTGGAGGGCGCGCGCGAGGCGCTGCGAACTCGCCACGACGACTTCGAAATCGTCGTGGTGGACGACGGCTCGACGGACCGGACGCCGGCCCTGGCCGACGAGCTCGCGGCCGAATACGCCGAGGTCAAAACGGTACGTCACGACCGCAACTACAAGCTGGGCCGAACGCTGCGCACCGGTTTCGCGGCGGCTACCAAAGACCTCGTCTTCTACACCGACGCCGACCTCCCCATAGACTTCCGCGACATCCACCGCGGCGTTGAGCTCCTGCTCCGCGACGGCGCCGACGTCGTGGCGGGCTACCGGCTTGAACGCGGCGACAGCTGGTGGCGCGGCATATATTCCGTCGTATACAACCGGCTGATAAACGCGCTATTCGGCCTGGGCGCGAAAGACGTTAACTTCTCGTACAAGCTGTTCACCAAAGAGGCTTTGCAGAAGCTTCCCTTGACGTCGGAGGGGTCTTTCATCGACGCCGAGATGCTCGCCCGGGCGAAGTTGGCGCGGATGCGCGTCGCCCAGCTCGGCGTCCACTACTTCTCGAGGCGCTCCGGCCGTTCGACGCTCGCGTCGCCGGGCGTCATCCTGAAAATATTGACCGAGATGAGCCGTTTTTGGTGGCGGGTGTGGCGGACCCGGGTCCGGGGGCCGGCGACGTGACGCGCGGCCCGCGAGGGCACGTAAATCATTATTTTTCAAGCACAAAGGCGTGTTGACCAAAAAGCTGCTGTGTGATAGAATATAGGTGTGGGGTAACGCAAACGGCGCGGACGCAACCCGGGACGGTAGCGATGGGATTTCGCCTGTTCGACATTTTATTCGCGGTAGTGCTCGTTTTGGCGGCGGTCGCCGTAGCCGCCGCTTTTTACCTCGTAACACCCTACCCCGCGGTGATAGTCGCGGCCTTCGCGGCCGGCGCCACGACCTTCCTCTACCTAACGGTGCGCGCCAAACTGGGCGGCATCGTGGAGACGGTGGAACGGCGGCTCGCCTCGCAGGAGCAAGAGGCCACGGAGCACCGCGAAGCGCTCGATAAATCGTTCGCCGAAATCGAGCGCCTCACCCATACGATGCGGGAACAAGTCCGAGCGGCGAACGAGAAGAGCGCCCAAAACAACGACGCGTTGCGAAAAAACGTAAACGACGTCCTCGCCCAGTTCGCGACCCGAATCGAAAAAGCGACGTCGACGGTGAACGAAACCAAGCAGGTCTTGGACAAGAACGCGGCGGTCCTTCGCGAACGGGTAAGCGAGCTGGAGAATTACCGGGAAGAGACGACGAAGCTACTCGCCGACTTCAGAGAAGAGTTCGACAGCTTCACCACCGACGAACACCACTTCCGCGAAGTCATGGAGGCCAGCCTGGCCGAACGAGTCTCCTACTTGGAAGATTTCATCCGCGAAAAACGTAAAAGCCTGCAGATCTAAAACGCGTATGGCCCTGGAAGAGAATAACAACGAAATCCGAGCCACGGTTCTATTCGTGGACATCATAAACTCGACCGGGATCTCGGGCGTGCAGGACGCGGCCAGCTACAACAAGATGCTGACCGAATTTCAATCGCTGATGTTCGACGTTATCGTGGACCACGTCCTACGCTACCGCTACGAATCCCGCGAAAGCATGTCCGGCCGCGGCGTGGACATTCGGTTAGGCAACGACTACGAATGGGACATAGAGGGCGACGAGGTGCGAGTATTCCTTTACTCGGGAAACACCGAATACGACGTGCGCTCCGCGCTGCAGCTGGGCTTGAAAATGAAATTGGCCTGGCTTACGTCGGACTTCAACTTCGGCGCCTTCGAGGACAAGGGGCTCGTATTCGACGTCGGCATAGGCGTTCACACCGGGAAAGTAATACGCGAAACCAAAGATTGGCGGATGCGCAGCCGCGACGCCATCCCGCGCATCGACGGCTTCACCATAAACATCGGGAAAAAGGTGGAAGGATTCTCCCGCTCGGGCCAAGGCTACAAACTCTTCGTGAGCGGAAACGTGCGCTCCATACTCGAGCACGGGAAAAATTTCGCCGTGAAGTTCTCCTCCGACAGGCACCAGAAGCTCAAGGATTCCGCTATCACCATCGCCATTTTCGAAGTGGTCTCTTTTCTCGACCACGAGGTATTCGTGTTCCTCCCCGAAGCGCTCAAGAAACGCACCCTCGACCGCGTACTGGAGCTGGTACATACCGCCCATCTGCGCCGGGACATTTTCTGGTTATACCTGCTGGTCATGAGGTTATGGCTGATGGACGTCACCGGCAAGGAGGATTCGCGGGAAGCCGCGGACCGCATAATCCGCCTCGGGTCCGCGGTAATGAACTTCGCCTCCCAACTTAGCAAACCGGAGCGGACGTACCTCCGGGACTACCTCTCCTCGGTCAACAACATGATAGCCCTCGCCTACACCGCCCGCGCCCTCGAGTCCGACCAGCTCTTCGCGCGGAAGATCTTTAATGCCACGCTGACTAAAATAGACCGGCAAAACATACCGGCGCGCCTCCACCTCGCCCGATACCTCCTGGAAGCGGGCGACTTCAAGGCGGCCACGAAACATTGCGCGGATATAATGATGCTCGACCCCGGCAACCCGACGGCGAAAGCAATCATCGGGAGGGCCGCGGGCGAGGCGGCCCGCCAGGGCCCCAAAGAGACGTCGTAAAATCCGGCATGGATAAAAAACTTTATACTTTTATACTACTCTCGACGCTGGCCGCATTCGTCGGCCTCGCGTTGGGAGAAGCCGGGCCCTTACCCAAAGGCGTCATAAAAGCCAAGAGGGTCGGAACCGTCCCAACCGCGGTCTGGCTCGCCGAGTGTCAGACGGTCTTTGAGGCCTTCCTGGAAACGCGGAACGATCTGGACGAGCTGGTGGAAGCGGGCGGCTTCGCCGACGACCCGGACCGGCTGGAGCAAGCCATTATCAACCAGACGGTACCGGCGGCCAAGGCCGCGGTAGACTTCTGCGCCGCGTACGAACCCGATACGAAATGGGGCGAGCAACTCCGCCTCGAGATCATCGACGCGACGGTGAGCTCGCTGGCGGCCGACGCCCACGTCGTCGACGTCCTGCAAGGCAAAGCCGAGTCCAGGGTCCCCGTCGCCGACATGCTTATGGAGCAGCGAGAAATTAGCAGCGACCTCATCGCCCAGGTCCACCAGCGCATCCTAAACGCGCCCAAGAAGTACCGCTCCAAGTCGGAAGAGCTCGCGCCGTCGCGGGAATATTACTTCCAGGACTTCTTCTACCGCGCCCGGCCTTAACACCCCACAAGATTCATTCCCGGACGTAGGGGCCCGCCGCCGAGAGGACGGTAAAATGGAACCCCTTCAGAAAGCCTCCGATTACGTAATCTCGGCCGGGAAGGCTCATCACCACCTCGAGCTCGCCCTCGCCGGCGTCGACGTTCCGGGCGCCAAAGCCAAGCTCGTCGCCGAAATAACCGGTTCCCAAAACGACGACGGCTCCTTCGCGGGTTCGCGCCCGAAGGGGGAGCCGGGGAGCGTCCCCGTTACCTCCCGGCGGGTCGAATTACTCGAGCGCGCCGGCGACGGTAAGGCCGCGAAAAAAGGGGCGGCGTGGCTCGCCTCCATGCAGCGCGACGACGGCGGCTTCAGCGAGAACGCCGCGTTGGCCGAGACGTTAAAACCCGAGTGGGATTGGTACTCGGCCGAGAACCCGGTTACGTGGATAACGGGCGAGGCGATCGTGGCGCTCGCGGCCGCAAGCGGCTTCGACGCGAATACTAATCTCGCTCGGAACTTCCTGTTGCGGGCGCGCAACAAGGACGGCGGGTGGCCGGGGCAAGTTGCCGAAGGCTATCCCGACCGGACGGACCTGTGGACGATACCGGGCGTCGTACAAGGCCTGCTCGCCGCGGGCGTAGGCGCCAACCACGACGTCTTCGCCGGCCTGGCCGGCGCGCTCGCCCGGCAGAAAGACGGTTGGCGCAATCCTATCGAGAACCCGCTGCCGGCGTTCCTGGGGCTGGGCCGGCGCGCCGCCGACGGCGACGTTCAAGGATGTTTGAAGCTTCTGGCCGGGACGCAGAACGACGACGGCGGCTGGCCCTACTTCGCGGGCGACGAATCCCACCCGGACCCGACGGCCGCGGCCGTGACGTTGCTCAGACGGTATCGGTTAGACTTGCCTACCTAACGCCGAGGGGTTTTTACGCCAAACGCAACCATTTCGGCAATTACCCGTTCGCCGAGGTAAGACGCGGGGCCGGGGGCCTTCGTGCCGCGCGCCCGCAATCGCCGTTCCCGCCTTAGGCCCACCGCCGAAAATACTTTAGTTTTCCGCCCGGATATATTATAATCCCGGCCTTCGAATGAAATTTCTATACGCTCATTGATTTCAACGACAAGGAAGGTGCGCGATGGCAGAAGCGGATAAACAGGCGGACCTCGCGGGGCCCGGCATCGGCAGTTACGAAGAGGTGGAGAAGGTCCTCCCCAACGATTACGAGCCGCTGCTTAACGCCAAGGACCGGATGAAAGCCCTCTTCGCGGTTAAGGATTACATCGAGGAGAACCTGTGCAAGGAACTCAACCTGTTCATGGTCCAGGTGCCCTTGATCGTCGACGTCCGCAGCGGCGTCAACGACTACCTCGACCGCGACGGCTCGCGCGCGCCCATTCAATTCCACATCTCCAACGACTACGATAAGAACCCCATCGACGCCCAGATCGTCCAGGCGGCGACGAAGTGGAAGCGCCCCGCGCTCAAGCAGTTCGGCTGCGAGGCGGGCGAGGGGATCTGCACCGACATGAAGGCCGTCCGCAAGGACTACTTCCTGGACCACGACCACAGCGCGTACGTCGACCAGTGGGATTGGGAGAAGGTTATCACGGAAAAACAGCGCTCGCTGGAATACCTCACCGACGCCGTGAAGAAGATCTGGAAGGTCATCTACGGCGCCGGCGAGTTCGCCAAGGAGAAGTTCCCGCAGCTCAAGACCGACAAGTACCCGGATATCCCGGAGGAGCTCACCTTCATCCACGCCGAGGACATCCTCGCCAAGTATCCGGACATGCCGCGCAAGCAGCGCGAGACGGCGATCATTCAGGAATACCCCGCGGTCTTCATATACGGCATCGGCTGGACCCTCGAAGACGGGTACCCGCACGAGATGCGCGCCGCGGACTACGACGACTGGGTCACGGCGACGACCTCGAAGGACGGCCGGCCCATGCACGGCCTGAACGGCGACATCCTGGTGTGGAACCCGGTGACCAAGCGCCGCCACGAGCTGACCTCCATGGGGATTCGCGTAACCAAGGACACGCTCGTGAAGCAGCTCGAGATAACGGGCCAGATGGACTTCCTGAAGCTGCCGTACCACCAGGCCATTATGAACGACGAGATCCCGTTGAGCATCGGCGGCGGCATAGGCCAGTCGCGCACCTATATGTACCTGTTGAGGACGGCGCACCTGGGCGAGGTAAGCGTCACGGTTTGGCCTGACATACTCAAAGAGATGTCCGCCAAGCGGAAGATCTACGTCCTCGAGTAAACGCGTCTGAAACGAAAAGCGAAAGCCGGCCCGCGGGCCGGCTTTTTTATACCAATAACGTTTCCCTATATTTGGGGTTCGTCGAGGGCGATGACGGCGAGCGCGTCGCCCGCCTCGAGCCGGAGGCCCACCTCCGGGTTGACGAGAACTTTGTCGCCCCTCAAAACGGCAACGACGATCGCGCGGTGTT
>JAZGGY010000241.1:0-3767 GCA_036480675.1 bacterium
GGGTGAGCCGGCTGGTCGACGTAGACTTGGAAGCCGTCAAGGCCGGCGTGGCGGCGGCCCGCGCGCGCCCGGGAAGCCCTTCGCCCCGCCTCGAGCTGGTCGGCGAGCCGGCGCCGAGCGCGCGCATCGCCGAAGCGCTGGAGGCTTTTATCTAAGCATTTGTTACGGGAAGAATTCTTGACGCCCCCCGCGTATTATGGTAGTATCCCGGCGCGGGGTGGAGCAGTCTGGTAGCTCGTTGGGCTCATAACCCAAAGGTCGCTGGTTCGAATCCAGCCCCCGCAAATACGAAAACGGCCCTTTTGGGCCGTTTTTTTTACGGTTTTACACAGCTAACGCCGCCGTTAAATTTGACACGGGCGCGTTCGTACGCTATACTTTTGGGGAGGTGTTGCATATGAGAACACGTCTTAATATTATTGTTTTGTCGTCGGCCATAGCCGTCGCCGCGGCTTACGGCGGTTGGACGCTCGAGACGGTTCTGGGCGAACACCTAAACGACGTTCAAATGATTTCTGCCACCGACGGTTGGGCCGTGGGCGCGGGCGGCCAGATCGTACGCTATAACGGTTCGTCCTGGCGCGCGGTAACGTCGCCTACGACGAGGGACCTCAACGCCATAAAGATGCTCTCCGCGACGAGCGGCTGGGCGGTGGGCCACGGCGGGACGGCAATCCGTTACAACGGCACGCGGTGGACCCTCGTGCCCACCCCCACGGATAACCACCTGTACTCAGTGGATTTCGTGGACGCGGCCAACGGCTGGGCCGGCGGCCGCAACGGCGTCCTGCTGCGCTACAGCGGCGGCTCCTGGCGCCTCGCGAACAGCCCGACGAGCCGGCACATTCGAGGTATCGACATGCTGGCGAGCAACGCCGGTTGGCTGGCGGGGAACGCCGGCGTTATTTACCGCTTCAACGGCTCGAGCTGGCTAAGCCAAACGTCCGGCACCAACCGCGGCCTTAACGACGTCGCGATGTATGGCGCGAGCTTGGGTTATGCCGTAGGTATGTACGAGACGGTATGCAAGTATAACGGCTCGCGTTGGTCCAGAGTACGCCAAGGTCCGGTGGTTACGGGTTTGAAAAGCGTCGCTATAATAAGCCCGACCGACATTTGGGCCGTAGGCGGCCAGGGCTTCGCCCTCCATTCCAACGGCTCGAGCTGGTCGTTCACCTCCACGCCGGTCACTGTGACGTTGAACGGCGTTTGGTTCATAGATTCGTTGAACGGTTGGGCCGTGGGCGAAGGCGGTTTTATAATACGCTATACGAGCGGCACGGCCGTCTCGCCGGCGTCGCTGGGCCGCGTTAAGGCGCTATACCAGTAATTTCCCAGTTGCGAGCTTACAAAGCCGGTCCGCCAGGGCCGGTTTTTTTTAGGGGGCGGGCGGCGGATTTTCGGCGTATACTTGGCCGTTGCAATTTGCGCGGATATATTTTTTAATAGGAAGCGCAAGCCGGCAGGGACCTTTTTGATTTCGGATTAAATCAGAGAATAGGGAAATGGCAAACAGGCTCAACGAGTGGTTCAATGGGTTATCGCCCGGGCGGATGAGTTTAGCGCTGGCGGCCTTCTTCGCGGCTGCCCACGGCGCCTACTACTTGTGGGGAATTCGCTTCGACGGGACGCCCCTTTTGTGGTTCTGGCAATATTTAGACCCGCAGCTTTTAGAGGGTAAGCTGCTCGAGAGCGTCTTCTACATGCATAGCCAACCGCCCCTTTTCAATTTGTTTCTGGGGGCGGTGTTAAAAATACCCGGCGGCGCCAGCCGGTATATCTTTCAGGGCGTATACCTCGCCGCGGGCCTGACGCTCTACCTGTCGCTATTTTGGTTACAACTTAAGCTGGGTGTGTCGCGCGGCGTCGCTTTCGCGACGAGTACGCTTTTTATGGTTAGTCCGTCGTTCGTTTTGTACGAACATTGGCTGTTTTACACGTTCCCGGTGGCCGCGTTATTAACGCTGTCGGCGTTTTTATTCTACGAGACGGTGACGAGCAAGCGGGCCTGGGCCGCGGTCGCCTTTTTCGCGACGCTGTTTCTGATTTGCGGGATCCGGCACGTCTTCCACTTGGCGTACTACGTCGTCGTCGCCGGGGCTTTGGGCTTTTTTTGCGCCGGCGCCCGGAAGAAGGTCTTACTCGCCGCCGCCCTGCCGTTTGCGATCCTCTTCACTTTTTATGCCAAGAACTACGCGCTCTTTGGCCAGTTTTCGGCCAGCTCGTGGGGCGGTATGTACTTGTGGGAGATGACGGGGTACTTCCTGTCACCCGGGGAGCGGGAAAAGTTGGAGGCGGACGGGAAGCTCTCCCGGGTTACGTCGGTGCCTACTTTTTCGGAGCTCGGGCGTTATCCGGCAACGTACGCGGACGTCTCCCGTTTCGACGGCGTCGACGCGCTGGCGCAAGTGAATAAGTCGACCGGCCCCAATAATTACAACCACCTCGGGTACGTAGCGATTTCGCGCGAGTACTTGAACGGTGCGTTGGGGGTACTGCGGTATTCCCCCAAAGCTTACCTCCGGGGTCTATTGCGGGCGGGGTTCATATATTTCCGCTCGAGCAGCGACTACGCGAGCGGCGTGCGTTTCCTGGACGAGGCCGGCAACCAGAGCAGAATTTCGTACGTCGAGCGCTTCTACGATTATTTCTTCTACGGCAAGGTCCCCCTCGGGCCGCTGTTAACGAAGGTACTCGCCCGCTTCGATTTGAAGTGCCCGCCGTACGCGTATTTGTATCTCTTAATATGGTTGCCTGTTCTCTTCTATTACGGCTTTAGGTTGTCGTTGAACCGCGCCGTCGCCGCCGCGGCCGGCCTGTCTTGGGGCCAACGGCTGACGGTCCTATATGTATGCGTCAACGTGATTTACGTTACTTTGGCCGGTACGGCCTTCAATTGGGCGGAGAGCAACCGTACGCGGTTCTTATCGGACCCGCTTTACGTAGCGTTGCTGGGCCTCTTCGTGCAGCATTTCCTGGTTCGCAGCGTTCGCTCGTCGTTGGGTAAGTAATTAAAAAGTTCGCGGCCGTCCGACGGAAACGAAACGTTTCGCGTCGGTTCCGGCCGCCGGTTCGTTAATGCCGTCGCCGAGCGTCTATCCTTACGCGTCGCAGGCGTCGCCCTCGCGGCGGCTCTTTAACTTCAGGCGGAGGCCGTTCAGACAGAGCAGCAAGAATGCGGCGGCGGCGACGGTTCCCACGTAATCGAAACCTTCTTCCGGCGTCGGCGCGCCGGCGGCCATGGTCGGCTCGAGGCCGAAGCCGCCGTAGAACGCGTTGAGGGCGATGCCCGCGGCGACGGCGCAAACTATTATGGTAACGAGGTATCTGACGACCGAGCGCCGCCCCAGGTACTTGGTGAGGACGGCGAGGCTGGCGGCGTTGGTGGCGGGGCCGGCGAGGAGGAAGGCGAGCGCAGCGCCGGGTGAGACGCCCTTCGCCACCAGCACCGCGGCGATGGGCGTCGCGGCCGTGGCGCAGACGTAAACCGGCGCGCCCAACAGGACCAGCGCGACTATCTGGAGCGTGGGCGAAGCGAGCCGTTCGGCGACGAACGCCGGCGGCACCAGCGCGGCTAAAATACCCGCTAAAAGGAACCCTACCAGCAGGTAAATCGCCATGTCCTCGAACATCTCGCCAAAGGCGTAGCGGAGGCCGGCGGCCACGCGGCTCGCGAGGCCCGGCCGGCGTTGTTCGTCGACGTCGGCCTCGTCCGCGTCGTCGCAGCCGCAGCCGCAACTTTGCGGTTTCGCCGCCGGGGCGGCCGC
>JAZGGY010000242.1:0-12870 GCA_036480675.1 bacterium
GTCGGTTCCTCTCGCTTTTTCGTTCGGGATCGTAAACGTGAACGTCGTGCCGACGCCGAGCTCCGACTCGCACCAGATCCGGCCGCCGGAGCGCCGGACGAGTTTTTGGACGAACGCGAGGCCCATCCCCTCCCCCGGAACGGACCGGTCGCCGAGGCGGGAGAAAGGCTCGAAGACCTTCTGTAAATCCTCGGAAGCGATGCCGAGGCCGTTGTCGCGGACGCGGAAGGTCGTCTCCTCGTGGTTGGCCTCGCCCGAAATTTCGATCTCGCCGGATCGCGCGGGGTCGAGGTAGGCCACGGCGTTCGTCAGCAAGTTCCCCATGATGTGTTCCAGCGACGTTCGGTCGGCGGCGACGGCGGGAAGGCTGCCGCACGAAACCGTCGCCTTCCGCTCCTCGAGCTGGTGGGCCACCGTACGCAGCGTCTCCGCGACCAAAGCCTCCACGTCTACCGATACGAGGTCTAACTCGCGGCTGCCGATCCGAGATAATTCCAACATAGCTTGGATCAATCCCCCCATGCGGGAGGCGGAGGTATCAATGAAGCCGAGGGCTTCCGGGATATCCTCGCGAAGGGCCTCCGCCGCCGCCAACTTTCGCGCTTCGGGTAACCGAGGCAACCCCTCTTCCACCGCCGGGC
This sequence comes from bacterium, assembly GCA_036480675.1. GTDB lineage: Bacteria > RBG-13-66-14 > B26-G2 > WVWN01 > WVWN01 > WVWN01. The sequence continues at coordinate 642 of JAZGGY010000242.1, forward strand.
GGAGCGCCTCCACGGCGGCGCGAAGCTCGGAGGCGTAACCCTTGAGGTTTACGAGAGGCGCGCGCATATCGTGCGAAACGATAAAGGTGAAGGTCTTGAGCTCGTCGTTGCTTTCTTTCAACTGTTGCGCGTAGCGCCGCAATCGTTCCTCGGCGCGCTTGCGTTCGGTGATGTCGCGGGTGATCGCCAGCCCGGTACGCTCGCCGCCCAGCTCGAAGACGTGAATGCTTATTTCGACCGGGAAAACCCGGCCCTCCTTCGTCACATTAACCGTCTCGAAAACGAGGCCGCCCTCCGTCATGATCCTACGGGCGAGTTTCGGTATTTCTTTAGCCGCCTCCGGGGTTTGTATGTCGGGAGGCGACAGCGCTAAAAGTTCCTCCCGCGAGTATCCGAGCGAGCGGCAGGCGGCGTCGTTGACCTCGACGAACCGATCGGGCAAGCCCTCCTTCGTCATGGCGAATTGGTACAGCGCGTCGCTCGCGCTGTTGAACAATTGTCGGTAGCGTTCCTCGCTCCGGCGGAGCTCCGTCTCAGCCTCTTTGCGTTCCTCCATTTCCGCGCGGATTGCCCGGTTCGCGGCGGCCAGCTCGGCGGTACGCTCCCCGACCCGTTCTTCCAGTTCGTCGTGGGCCCGGCGCAGCGCCTCCTCGGCCCGCTTCCTCTCCGTGACGTCCCTCGTCGTCGCGATAAACGCCGTCGCCCTCCCCTCGGCGTCGCGCAGCAACGTCGCGCTCACCTCGCCGTAGAAACGGCTCCCGTCCTTCCCCTGAAACGCAAGTTCCAAGTTCCGGACGGCTCCCTTCTCGATCGCCCGCTGGAATTTCGCGGCCGCCTTCTCCCGGGCCTCCGGCGCCAGGAGCTCGAGGAACTTCCTCCCCACCAGATCCTCCGCGCGGTCGAAGCCGTGGAGCGCGGCCGACTGGGGCGAGGCGTAAGTTATAACGCCGTCGAAGTTCGTCGTCGACACGCCTCCCGGTAACGTCTCAATGAGCTTCCGGTACTTCTCCTCGGAGGCGCTCAACGTCCACTCCACCCGTTTACGCCTGTTCGTAACGATTTGCGCGAATACGCCGAAGACGAGAAGACCGGAAACGAAAAGGAGGCGCATCACGAGCTCGTGTCCTCCCGGAAACAAAACGCATTTAAAGCAAAAACCCTCGCCGAAAACGAAATAATGTACGCCCGCGTCAATTAACCAATAAGCCACGGCTAAAACAACGGCTAGGCCTACGAAGAATATTTTTATCCCTTTTTTACTCGAGCGATATTTCCGTTCCCGCGACATTACAGACGACCTCCGGCGCTCCGTTCCTCCTACCCCCCCCGGCTACGTTCAACTTCCATCCTCTCGTTCCGGCCCCATTTTAATCGCGGGTTCTGTCAGTTCCTGTCAGTCTTTGTTCGGGACTAAATCTCGCTCCGCGGACAATTCAAACTAACCGCGCCGCTCAAATTTATAACTACCGGTTTAAAGGCTTAACGATCCGGACGGGCCGCGGGCCGCGGCTTTACGCGCAACCCAATGTCGGGGACCCGTTCCAACTTATTATTTTTTAGCCGCTTACGCGCCCGCCCCGCTCGTCGCCGAAATCTGGCACGGCCATTGCTCCTTATTAAACGGGAACGGAGAAGATACTAAACGCTACAATTTGGATTATTTAAAAGGAGAAGCGAAAATGAAAAAGTTGATCGTCCTGGTGTCGCTCGTTCCGGCCGTCGCCACCCATGCCGAAACGCAGGCTCAAGACAACACCAAGAACGCCGCCTTCGGCGCCGCCACGTGCGCGGGTTCCGCACTGCTTTTCCGCGCGGTCTTTCCCGCGGAGGAGCCCTATATGACCGCGACTGGCCCCTGGTTCCGCGAGCTCCGGATCGTCGGCGCCTCCACGGTCACCGCGGTCGTCGTAAGCTACGTCATCGAAGAGACCCAGCCCACCCAAACGCTCGAAGACGTCGAGTTTCGCTTTTACGGCGCCCTGGCCTACGCCGCCGCCGACCTCGCGTTCTTCGCCCTCACCGACGGCATCAAGTTCAAGCCGTATCGCGCGGGCCTTGAAGTAGAGATGGAAATCTAACGAGGCCGCGTTGCGGAACGCCCCGGCCGCCCCCGCGGTCGGGGTTTTTTATTCGGCGCCCTCCCCTCTCGGGTTGTTAAGAAATGAAAAGTCGGTGTCCCGGTTTCGAACGGTCGCCCCCTCTCGGGGCGGCTTTTTCGTGCTCCCCGGGGACGACCCGTAACGCCCTAACTACCTCATTAATAAGGGGTAGCGCCGCCGCGCCGCGGGCCGGGCGCCTTTGGCACCGGCGTTGCTTTATATATAAGCGTGAATACGACCGGACGCGAAAACGAAAAACGCCAAAACCAAAGGAAGAACAAAATGAAAACCATGACGATCGTAGCGATTTCTCTGGCCGCCGCCGGCCTGGCACGGGGCGCCGAGGCGGAAGTTATTCCCTCCGTGGGATTGGTTCACGTCGACGAGAAGAACGCCGACACATATTATAATTACCTGGCCGCGGTGCCGGTGTTCAGGTACTGGGACGACGTCAGCCTCCGCCAGGCGCCGCTCCTCACGGACGACCCGGACACCTCCTTCGGCGAAGGCGACGAAGGCGCTACCGCGTCCTACCTCCTAGTCATCGGCGACCCGGGCGAAGCTAAAATCGCCGAAGCCCGCGACGCCTACGGCGTTTCCGCCGGCAACGTCTCGACGATCGAAGGCGACGTCATAACGGTCGCCGCCACCCTTTCCACCAAGTGGGCGCAGGCGCGCGACGCGGTCATCGCGCCGTACGTTCCCTCCGGCGATAAGGTCGCCGCCGCGAGCGCCTCGTACGCCGCGGCTCTCGCGAGCTCCCTCAACGCGCCGCTGTTGTACACCTACACAAAACGCACCCCCTATAAAACCGTCGCCGCCCTTCGCCGCCTCGGCGCGAAAAACGTTTACGTAGTCGACTTCGGCGGGAAGTGCCGCGGCGGCGCCCTCGAAAACCTCTCGAGGGAAAACTTCTATCTGCGCCACACGTTCAAACGCGCCGACGAAGTAACGTCGTTCGTGGAAAGCCACCTCCGGAAAGAGCGGATAAATACCCTCCCTCGCGACGCGTAGCATCTGGACTGCGGGACACGGGAAGAGGCAGAGAAACTCGAAGATTCCAAAAGGAGTACCGCCATGAAGAAAGAAAATTGCGGATTTGATTGTGCCGGCGAATGCGCCGACCGGGAATGCCACTACGTGAGCGAACTTGAAGACGGGTGCATGGTGGCCGTTTCGTGCTACGGCACCTGCAGCGGCCGGTGCGCAGGCCGCTTGGAGGTCGACGCTACGCCGCTCGAGCTTCCCCCCTCTCCGCCGGACGTGAAACCGGACCGCCGCACGCGCGCGACGGTCCGGTCGCGCAAACTCTTCTTCGAGCGGAGCGAAGAGCAACGAGGCGGCTGCGAAACGTACGAGGTTTCGTGCGCCGTCGGATGTTTCGTAAGCCACGGCGCGGAGACGACAGGCGGTCCGGCAGACTGTTACGGCTCGTGCTTGGGCATATGCTACGGCGCCGCGACTTACCAAGAGGTAGTGGCGCCGACTTCGCGCGAGCGTAAATAACGAAATCCCGCCGACGATCTACGCCAGGCGCGGCCGCACGACGAGGCAAAACGTCGGCCGGGCAGCGAACCGGGATGACATATTCTGACACAACGGTACGTAATAATAGCCCCGCGTTCGGGCAGCCTAATCGGCGCGGAAAAGGTACCGCCGCCGACGAAGCCACGGCGACCCCGGAAAGAGCCAGCCATGGCGGGATTAAAAGTGAATATTCTCGTAGTAACCGAGACGCGAGGAGTGGTCGAATTCGTCGAAGCGTCGCCACGAGAGAAACAGCAGCCTTCGTTCAACGTCGCGTGCACGCGAGAGGTTCCCGAAGGCCCGACGCGGGCCCGACGAAACGGCGTCGAACCGGCGCTACCGGACATTTCACTTTCCGAAACCGACGGCCCGAGGGCGGTGGCTGCGTTCGGTCTCCTCGCCCCGGAAGCCGCCGTACTCGTACTGACTCCACCCAAGCAAGAGAAAGGCGCCCGCCGTCGTCTAGCTCGTAGCGCGCCCGAATACGTCGTCGCGGGACGGATTACGGAAGAGCAGTTACACCAGCCGACCGTCTATGACATCGCAGGGCAATGGGTCGTCCGCACGCACGATAAACTAAACCGGCAGCCTAAGTAAGGCGACGCACGCCGCGTGGCGTGCGGCGCACGGCAAGCGAGAAACAGTCGGCAAAGGAGGCGCAATCGTGAAACAGGGAGAATTCAACGTCTTAGTAATTGAAGATAACGGCGCCGTCACGTTACTTGTTCAAACGTTGCTTCGGGACGTGTCACGCCCTCGGTTTCGGGTAGAATTCGCGACAGCGATCCGTGCGGCCCTCAACCGCCTTAGGGAAGAAAGATTCGACGTCATCTTGGTCGATATCTCCTGGGCGTGGAACGTCGATCCTGCGGCTTTAAAAAAGATACGCATCTTCGCGCCGGAGACGGCCGTCGTCCTCCTGACCGACCGGAACGCCGTAACGTCACGGCTCAACGACTCAGATTACGCGGGAGGAGATCTGCTCGTAAAAGGGGAATTCGACGCCGAACTATTAAAGAGCACGCTATGCCGCGCCGTCGCGCGGCGCCAGGTCCAGGAGTTACCCCACCTTTACAGTTAAAATTTTCCATTGCTATCTTCACTTTCCCTTCCAGAGCCCCTAATCGCTCGAGGGCTCACCCAAACCGGACCCGAGGCGGCCTAGATCTTCGTATGTAACCCGCCCGCGGCGAAGGCGTCGCGCTTACGCGTTTGTAGCCCGCCGCAACGAAGAAATACTTTAACGGGGAAGTTGCCAGCTAAGGTCCACGCGCGTATTAATTGAGATTGATTAAGATGCGCCAGGATCGGTGACAACCTCGGAGGTACGGGGGCGAACCGAAGGGGACTGCGTCCCATCGCCATTCGGGAAGGACCATAAAGGCCGGAGATATCTGGAACGCGGGGCCCACGAAATAGGACTTACCAACGTTCCGTTTACGGATAATTATATCCTCCCCGGCCTTGGAGGCGGCCAACAGCGTAATTCCAGCGCCCCCTTGCAGGTAGAACGGCGCCCACAACCATATATATACCCGCACGTCGGCGTAAGCGGAACCGAGCCGGTACGTAGAAATACCCCGCGCGATCCCTGCGTCGGCGCCGGCGGCGAAATCGAAGGCGGCGCGGTCCTCCCGGATGGGCGTGCACACGAGCCGCACGCCGAACACGGGACCGCGCGCCCTGTCCTCCGCGCTTTCCAGGTAATATTGCCCGAAAACGTTGACGGCCCACCCGAAAGCGTTATGGCGGTGCCAACGATCGTCCTTCGCCGCGTACGCCGAACACGCTAGCGCCCCGGTGAGTACCAGAACGGTCAAATTTTTTAACACTAGTTTTCGACTCTTTGTCATAGCATATTATGGTCAAGAAAAGCGTAGCGGTTAAAAGGGAAACGCAGCAAAAAAGCCTCGGGCCACGTATTAACTACCTCTCTTGGCGCTACGCCTGGGGTACTTAGTCGAACTGAAACCCATCCTCGCGGAACAACCTCAAACATGCGTCCACGACGTCGGCGTCGTACAGCGTCCCCCGGTACCGGGATATTTCATCAAGGGCTTCCAACTTTCCTTGGGCGGGTCGGTAGGGACGGTGGGAAGACATAGCCTCAACGACATCGGCTACGCTCAGGACCCGAGCCTCTGGTATGATCTCGTTGCCGCGCAACCCGGCTGGATACCCGGAACCGTCCATGCGTTCGTGGTGCTGCAGGACGATGTCCGCCACGGGCCAGGGAAACTCTACGTTTTTCAGGATCATGTCGCCGACTCGAGGATGGGTTTTTATGAGGTCGAACTCCGTTTCGCTCAGGAAACGCGGCTTACTAAGAATCTCGGCGGGGATCGAGATCTTACCAAGGTCGTGGGCCGATGCGGCGACGAAAACGCCTTCGGTCCGGTCTTCGGAGAACCCCATCTCCAGAGCGATCGCGCGCGCCAACTGCGCGACGCGCGCCTGGTGGCCGGAAGTGTACGGATCGCGTTCTTCGACGATTCGAGATATGACGTCTATGGTACCGTAGAGGCTCTTCTGCAATTCCTCGTAGGCGCGCTTGCGTTCGGTGACGTCCTGTACCGTCCCCAGCATTCGGAGGGGCTGGCCCGAGGCACCGAAAGTAACTTCCGCCCCCTCGTGTACGACGCGCTCCTCGCCGTTGGGAAGAACGATCCGATGGTCGATGCTATATTTTTGCTTCCCGGCGAGGGCTTCGTCTACGGCGGCCGTGACAAACTCCCGGTCCTCCGGGTGGACCGTCTCCAAAAAAGCCTCGTACGTCGCCTCGAACTCCCCCGGCGCCAACCCGAAGATCCGGTAGATCTGGTCGGACCAGGCGAGCTCGTTGGTAACGACGTTCCAATCCCAGTTACCCATGTCCCCTAAGCGTTCTGCTTCCAACAACCGCGCCCGGCTCTCCCGCAGCTCCTCCGCAACCTGTTTGCGCGCCGTTATGTCACGGAACAACGAAACCACAACGCCCGGTGAAATCTGGAAATTGTACGACTCGAACACGCCGGCGATCCGTTCGTCTTCGTAATGGGTCTCCTCGTTTACCCAGAGGCCGCCTTGCAAGGCGAGGTGGCGGAACTTTTCCGGCACCTCCGTCTCGCCGACCCAGGGGAACGCCTCGTAAATCGTTTTACCGACGTACTGGCTGTTATCGACGCCGAGGATCCTATCGGCGGCCGGATTCGCCCCGATAAACCGCAGCTGGCCGTCGGCCTCTAGCTGGTACATATGTACGCCCATAGGCAGGTTCTCGATGACGTTCTGGAATCTCACCTCGCTCGCACGGAGAGCTTTCTCGGCGTGTTTCCGTTCCGTCACGTCCCGGTTGATAGTTGCGATCCCGATGCGGTTCCCGTCGTCGTCCGTCAGGAACGATACAGACGTCAGTACGTAAAGGCGCGTCCCGTCTTTCCTCTTTTGGGTTACTTCCCCGTTCCAAAAACCTTTCACGAAGAATTCCCTAATGACCTCCTCGCCGTCGCGGCCCGGATATTCTACCTTAATAACTTCCGAGACCCGTTTTCCGATTACTTCCTTCGCCTTCCAACCGTAAATGACCTCCGCCGCCCGGTTCCAAGTCCGGATTCGAAAATCCAAATCAGTGCAAATCACCGCGTCGGAGACGTTTTCGATAAGGTTAGCCAAATACGGCGATTGGCCCTGAGGTCGCCCGCGGCCTACGCCGGCTTTTCCCACGCGGCCTTCACGGTGCCTCGACCCATTCAATTCCTGCGGGGAGCCCTTCCCTTTGTTTCCGTTACCCGTCATCGATCAATAGAGACTCCTTCTACTACAACTTTATAGGTCATGTGGCTGTCAATTTTCGTCAGTCGCCGGCGCCAACGGTCGGCCGTAATCCTACTAGATCGATGCAGAGAGACCATCCCCGTTAACACCTGGTTCGGCTTCGTGCTTACGTTTATCCACCTCCATCGCCCCCGATTCCGTTAGCCGCGTCAAAGCGTTATTCAGATAGGATCGGCGTCTTCGGTGTCAGCTTCAACGCTGGGGCCGACGGTAAAAAATATATCGAGAGAAGTTGCTAATATCGCGGAAGGTCGTTTAAAAACCCCTATCGCAAGTCGAATCTCGTTAATAAAATAAGACGCCCGAGGCCGGGCGTCTTTTCGCATGACTCTTTTAAGTATACTCTTGCGGTATGAACCAATCGGACGTCGGCGTTGGAAGTGCGTTGTTTAACCGGGGCGGAGCGCGGGCCGGCAGCGCGTCTGCTCGCTCGGCAGAAGGTCCGTCGGATTTACCTAAACAACGCCCTCACGCGGCCGAGGGAGGTGGGGTTTACTACCACGCGGTTTTCGAAGTATTGAATGCGGTGGTTGCCGGCGTCGGCGACGTACGCGCGGGCGCCCGACCACCAAACGGCGACGTCGCACGGGTGATCTATCTCGCCGCGGCTCGTCGTCGAAGGCCCCTCGCGCAAGTTGAGCTTGTACGTGCGGCTGGTCGTACCCGTTACGTTCACCTTAAAATACCTTCTTCAGAAATGATGCTGCCGCCGCGCCCGCAACCGCCGGACTAAATCCCGCCCTTTAAAACGAAACGCGTCCGGATACGAGGTTTTTAATTGACGCGACAAAATTATATTTACTTCGCAACTTGTGTAAGTTATAATTACCAGGAAGTCGTACGTTCACTAACGCTCGGCTTAAGTACAAAGGAGGTAGGAAATGAAACGGGCGGTAAAAATTTCGGGCTTAGTCGCTTTAGGGGGATTACTCACCGCGGCTTCGGCCACAATGGCTCCCGTGAATGCCCAACCGCGGAATACAGTTACCAGAGGAGTCTGGACCGTCGCCGTCAACGCTTACGAGAGAGCAGGGACCGTCTACGCGGAAGTCTACGTCGAGGGCCCTTCGGGTGAAGAAATTGACTTAATTATCTGGAGCACTTTTATGGGTATAACCGGAGACGTTACGACGACCCACAGAGAAGAGAACAGCGTTCCGCTCACCGAGGAAGGTATTTACCGGCTGGCGGAGCCTATCGAATTATATCAAACAAGCGCCTTTGACGGCGGCGGAAGCGTCGAGGTTACGGTAAAATGTTGGACGGGGGACGACGTAATAGTGGTTACCGATACTTGGCCGTAAAGGAAGTTACGTAGCGCTAAATAAGGCGCCCGGTGGGCGCCTTTGTCAGTAGTAAGGAATTACGTACAACGCGAGGGGCCGACGCTATCCAATTTAAAGGCCGGCGTTTTACCCCGTTACACGTCCCCGATTTGTAACACGCCGGCCAAGCGGGAGTTTGCCGCGGCGGTTATGCCGGCTTACTATTCCCCTTGGTCCCCTCTTCCGGCTTCTTCTCGCCGCCGGCTAGCGCCACTTCTTGCACCTTTTCTAAAAGTTTCGTAATGAATTCGACGTTGTAGCCGGCAACAAAAGCGAACACGATGAACACCGGCGCCATCCAAACCGGGTTCGCGAGGTCGCGGGTTAAAGCCTCCCGCAGTTCCTTCTCGCACGTCTCAAGCTCGTCGTTCTTCGACGCCAACTCCGCCTTTTTTGACGCGAGTTCGCCTTTTCGTTCCTTAACCTTCTCTTCCTTTTTTTGGTCACGTGCGGAAGAAATCAGACCGTTGATTTCTTTAACTTCGCTTTTTAAAACGTCTCTTTCCTCAGTTAATCGATCCTTCTTCGCCATCAGCCCCGCGCTCTCGACTACGAGGCACCACCTCTCGAACTTCTTCTTCTGGCCGGCAAGCTCTTTTTCGGTACGGCCTTTCTTTTCTTCCAACGGCGTCCTTACCTGATCTTTAATAGTTACGAAGTAGCTTTTCAGCCTATCGGCCGCTTCGCGTAATTTCGCCTGTTTCTTTTCGAAATTATCAAGCGCTTTACGTAACGTCTTGCTGCCGATATACCCTTTTCCGCCGGGTTTTTTTATTTCGTTATCCCAAACTTTTAACAAACCTTTCTCGGGGTCTAATAAGTATCCCGCCCTTTTTTCAAAGTCCGTAGCCGTTCGATTATAAGCGTCTAATAAATCCGTAAGCGTTACCTCTTCTTTCTCTTCTTTCTCTATTCTACTTTTCTCGTCGTTCAAATATTTTTCGATCGCTTCTACGTACGCCGTAAGGTCGTCGCGCGCGGCGGCCGAATCCACCTGGGCTTCCTTCCACGCTTCGTGCTCCCTTTTTACTTTTCTACTACTTATTACTTTCGACTCCCGCTCCCATATGCCGGCGCTTTCGATTAAGAACTCGGCCGCCGTATTTGCGTTCGTGGCGTTTTCCGGTTTGTTGAATCCGGCGATAACGGCGTTTAATTTCGCCAACTCGGTCTCGATATCCCGCATTTTAAAATAATCGTCGCGGAAGTCGACAATCGTGGAGGACCCGGCGACCGCGATGTTGGCCTTTTCCCCGGCCACACCCGGCAACGACGTAATGCCGAATTGGACGAGATAAAAAGCAACGCCGGCGAGGACGCCGCCGAGGGCGATGCGGTAGATATACCCCGGGAGGTCGTACCAATCGAACGCCTTTTCCTGTATCTTACCGTAAATCGAAATCAACACGTACGATATACTCCCCACGAAACCCCAGGCGACGATAAAGACCGGGACCGAAAGGATGTATCCCTTTTCGATTTCCTTATTAAACCAAACCAAGGTCACGAGCAAACCCATTAACGCGATGAACGCGATACAGACTACCGCGAAAGCGTGTCGAGACGTATTTAGCAATACTTCCTTCCGAACCAAGTCCGCGTACGCCCGGGCGATAAGGTCATTCGCTTCCTTACCTTCTTCCTCGCGGGCCTTCTTCGCCTGGGCGTGAAGGTCCCACGCGTCCTTTACGTTAATACCCTCGGCTTCGCACCGGCCTATGATCGGGGCCAAGTCGTCGGCGGTTTCCGGCCCATCTTCCGGCCGCAACAAATCGCAGCTCCTTATGCGGGATATCCGCCACAAAAAAGTTGCCCAAGCGCCCAACGACACGAGGGCCGCCAACGCCGCGGCGCCGGCGATAATTTGGAATAGCGTTTCGTATATCTCGTATTGCCATATAACGATGGCCGTAACCCCGGCAAAAACTAAAAAAGTGACGGCGGAAGCGAAAGCGGCGCGGGTAACCCCTTTTAAATATCGCTTCCGCGAAAGTTCATTGTAGGCCTGCTCTATATAACAGGGGACTTTCTTTTGATGTTCGGCCTTATCTTTAGGTTCGCACTCGGCGGCCTTCCAGTAAAGGCGCCACGCCTCGTCGACGTTGACGCCTCTTCTTTCTTGCTCGATTATTAGACTTCTAAGACCCTCCGTATCAGCAGGGACCTTCTCCGGCAGGCCCGGAACGCCCGCCCTGACCTTGAAGAAACCGCCCCAAAAACGCCACGCCAGGCCGAGGGCGACGGCGACCGCGGCCAGCGGTACGCCGACCACGAATTCGATATATTTTATTTCGTATCCGAAAAGCCCCACGACGCGACCCGCAACGCCGAGCGAAACCGCGGCGATCGAGACCAAAACCGTAGCGAGTAGCGCGACCGCCGATACCGTCCGGAGCCGTTTCATCCGGTATAAATAAACGGTCGCCCGCTCGATTAACAACGGCGCTTTTTCGGCGTCGGCCTCCGCCTCGTTATAGAGCCGCCACGCCTCGCCGACGTCGATCCCCTTTCTCTCACTCGCGGCGATTAACTCGCGTAATTCCTCGAGCCCTTCGGGGACGCCTTCCGGTCCTTTGAGATCATTTTCCGCCATAGCCAATTATCCTCGTTTCCCCGCCGCTTCCGCAGCTAACGCATACATAAAAAACGCCCACGCCGGCCCGCCAGGGCCAACCTGGGTTATACTAATCCGCGTACGCGACTCGCGTCACGGCGCTTTACCATTTTCTTTCCCCTCGCTACTACCGACCCGGGCACTACACTCACCCCTTAAAAATCGCCCGGTTGATGATTCCCTCTGAACCAATTATAAGTAAAGGCCAGCCGATGTCAAGCAAAAAAGTACGTTTTTTACCTGGCCGAAAGCCGCCCGACCGCTGCCTCGCCGTCAACGGCGCCGCGCCGCCGATACTAGCACTCGCCGGTATAACGAATAGTTTGCGGCTCGCCCAGCTCGTCGTTCCAATGTAGTAATTCGAGCTCGGGTTCGCCTTTCCCCTCGGTGGTAATCTGGACAAACGGGAACTCGTCGCCGGTCCGCCGCAGGACCATCTTCTCGTCGTAGACGAGCGTCCACGAGCCGGTGTTGACTTCCCACTGTTTAACGTCTTTCGGCTTCTCCTCGTCGTCGGATTCTATCGGCCGAACGTAAGCCACGTGGGTGTGGCCCAATATTACGTTAGGAACGCCCAAAATACGGGCAACGCCGGCGGCGGCTTTATTAAGATAACGATCGGGCTCCACGTCGAACAACTCCCGCAATAACTCGACTTTGAGCCGTCTAAACACGTAAACGCCGATGACGGTAATTACCGCGTAGACGCCGAAGCTCAACCAAGAAAACCCTTCGCCGAAAATTATTACCGTTATCGCGAAAGCCGCGGTTAATACGGCGGACATAATCCAGTCCAACCGCTTGACCGATATGAGCCGTTTGGCGGCGCCGCGGCAGACGGGACACCTGGC
>JAZGGY010000243.1:0-4272 GCA_036480675.1 bacterium
TTTTTCGAGATGGACGCCGATTATTCGCATCGCCCAGGCGAGATCCCGCGCTTTTTAGAAGCGGCGCGAGGGGCGGACGTCGTCGTAGGCTCGCGGTACTTGCCGGCGTCGCGGATCGTAAACTGGCCGCGCGCGAGGCGGTTCTTCAGCAGCCTCGCCAACCGCTACGCGCGGTTCTTCTTGCGCATACCCATCGCCGACTACACCAACGGCTTCCGGTGCTACCGCCGGGCCGCGTTGGAAGCGCTCGACGCCGACGCTGTCGACGCGTCGGGGTACGTCGTGCTGAGCGAAGTCGCGTACCAACTTTACCGGCGGGGGTTTCGCTTCGCGGAAGTGCCCACCGAATTCGTAAACCGGCGGCGCGGCGAGTCCAACTTGTCGCCGGGCGAGATAATCTCGGCTTTCGTGGGCGTCTTGCGCCTCCGCGCCAAGGGCGGTCGCTTTGAAAGTCAAGCCGATAAATCTTGACGGAACGGCGGGTTTTAGGTAATATGTCCGGCGCTGTGGTACGCAAAACGAAAAAACCGAAATCGCCCAAGGCGCCCGGGCGGCGCGTAAACGTTATGGTCGTGCCGCACGGCGGCGGCCGGAGCCGGAACCTATTCGTCCACGGCTTCGTGCTCGTCTCGCTGCTGGTCGCGAGCGGCGCGGTATTGGTATTCGCGGCCGTGATGGTTTCGGATTACTGGAAGAACATCATCAAGTTGTCGCAGCTGGTGGCGTACGAACGTCGAGACCGCGAAGAGAGTTATAAGCTCAACGTGACGGAAAAAGGTATAGACCAGCTGAATTCCAAAGTCGAAGACGTTTCGGGGCAGTACGACGCGCTGATAAACGGCCATCGGTTGAAGGAAGTCAGGCGACCGGAGGAGTTGCTGCCGGAGGGTGAACCCGAGGGTGGGGCTTCGCTCGGGGATGTCGAGAGGCGCGTCGCGCGGTTGGAAGAGAACCTTGGCCTTGTACGGCGGCGCTTCGACGAGGACCTGGGCGCGCTCGCCGGCGTTCCCTCCATCCTTCCTTGCAAGGGTTGGTTGTATCGAGACTTCGGCAACACCGTCTCGCCGTTTACGGGCCGCGTCGAGATGCACCGAGGTTTGGACCTGGCCGCGCCGCGCGGGACGCCTATCATCGCCGCGGCCGGGGGGGTCGTGATCGCCGCCGGCTTGGAGGAACACTACGGCCTAACCGTCGATATCGACCACGGCAACGGCTACGTTACCCGCTACGCGCACAATATGAGGAACGCCGTTCGCGCCGGCACGCGCGTCAAGCGCGGCCAGATAATAGCGTACGTGGGCAGTACCGGCCGCTCGAGCTGTACGCACGTACATTACGAAGTACTGAAAAACGGCGTGGCGTTGAACCCGCGCTATTTTGTGCTTCGCGAACCTTCCTCGGCGTGGCCGGAGAAAGTTTTCGAGACCGAAGCTTAAAAAAGCCGACCGTCAGGTCGGCTTTAAAGTTCGCGGCGCAGAAGCGTTATTCCGTCTCGCGGGCTTCCGGCCCCTGGGTAAAAGCCTCCACCGTATCCTCGAACATTGTAAGCTCGCCGAGCTTCTTTTGGGCCTCGTCGGCCTCGGGGGTATCGGGGTAATCGGCTACCACTTTGCGGTACGCCGCGGCGGCGTCTTCGGCGTTGTCCAGCAGTTGGAAGGCGTCCCCCATATATACGTAGCATTTAGGCGTTTCCGGCGCGTTGGGGTATTCCTCGACGACCTCCGCGAAGACAAGCACGGCGTCGTCGACTTGTTGCGCCGTCAGGTCGATAAACCCTATTTGGGTAAGCGCGCCCGCGGCGAGACCGGTTTTGTTTTCGGGGTCTTGGGTAACGATTCTCTCGAAGCGCGGCCGCGCCTTTTCATAACGGCCCGTCTCCACGTACATAGTACCGACTTCGTACGCCAATTTTAAATCGTCGGGGTTCGCCTCTTCGCGGGCCAGAAGTTCGCGTACCGTCTCGACCCGGCCCGCGACGACGTCGTCAACCAGTTTTGAAAATTCTTCCGCCGTGACGGCGCCGACGACGCGCGTTATCTCTTCGCCTTCGGACGTATAGAAAATCGTCGTCGGGTACGCGGCCACGGCGTACGCTTTCGGGGTATCCTCATCCACGTCTGAGTCGATGTGGACCGCGACGAAGTCGGCGAGTTTCTTCTGGACTTCGGCGTTCTCCAAAACGTCGTACTCGAACTGCTCCGACATCTTGCTCCAGTCCGCGCTGTAGTACACGACGAGGTTTTCATCCTCGGCCTCCGCTCGTTCCTTGCCCTCGTCCATCGAGGTAAGCCACTTTACGCCTTCGCCGCCTTTTTTGCCGCAGGCCGCCAGTAGGGCCACGGCGCAGACGAGCGATGCGATAGCGAACGTTCGAGCCAATTTCATATTATCGCTCCTTGCGTCGGAATATATATGAGACTAAAACGCCTGCCGTTCCCAACGTTATTAACACCGCCGCTAAGACTATATACGCGGAGGAGATGTTAACGTGGTACTTGTCGTAATACCCTCGCGCGAACCATAGGATTGCTATTCCGGTGGCCGCGGCCGCGGCGCTAAAGCAGAGCCGTTGCAGAAAAGCGCCCTGGTTAACGAGGCGTTCAAAGGCCGGGTCCCGGATCCTCCGGGCGCGCCGCAATATTCCTCGTCGTTCTTTAATCGTGCTATTATAAATCCATAATATAGCTAGCAGGCCGCCTATTATGGCGGCGCCGTACGTGAAGACGTCCAAAACCTGGAATAACGCCTCCATAGCCGCACAATTATCGGCGCGCGGCCCGCTAAAGTCAAGGCTAAACGGCGCGCCGGTTTCGATTCGTCGTGGATGAGTTAACGTTGAAAGTACTGTTGGCCGAGTTAGGCCCGGCTCTCGCCGGCGCGACGGCGTCGTCCGCGTATCGCCTCCGGCCCGGCGTTATCGTGCTGGAACTGAAAACCCGGGACGCGCCGCGGGGCGCGTTCACGTTGGCGCCGGGGGACGGCGGCGCGACGTTTTACGACGCCGACCCGGGCAAGCGCCGCGGCGAGCGGGTCGGCGTCCGCACGGGCCTGGAGGGCGCGGAGCTCGCCGCCGCGGTGCAGTGGCGCGACGACCGTTTGGCGGTATTCGACTTCGCCGCGGGCGGCGGCCCGCGGCGTTTGGCGGCCGAGTTTTTCGGGCGAGCCGGCGGCCTGTTCATATTGGAGGACGACGCCGTGGTTGCGGCCTTAATCGGCCGACCCCTCGCGAAAGGAGAAGAATACCCCTGGCCGGGGGATCGAGGGCGAGCGCCGGCCGGAAGTCTTTCTGCCGGCGACATAGCGGCGTATGCCGCGGCTCGCGACGCCCGGGCGCTCACGCGGGACGTCGCGTTCATGTCGCCGTGGGCGGCGCGGGCGATCGTCGGCGACGGCGACGCCGAGGCCGCGACCAAGCGGCTCGGCGCATTCGCCCGGGCCGCGACGGGCGACGACGTACGGCCGGTAGCGGTATCGGCAGACGGCGAGTGGCGTCCTTTTCCCTGCGATATCTTCGACGGCGTTCTCGTCGACGACGTGCGGCCTTTTGAGAGCATTAACGCCGCGGCGGCTTTCGCGTTCCGCGAGAACGAGCGCGTCCGGGAGCTCGCATCGGAGCGGCGTAATGCGGAACGACGATTGCTCGCGAAAGTAAAAAGGCTTGAGCGACAATTAAAAGAGCTCGAGCGTCGCCGCGACGAATACGCCAAGTACGACGACTACCGGCGTATGGGGGAGGCGCTCAAATACAACCTGGCTGTCGTGCGGAAGGGTGCGACGACGGCTAAATTGCCGGACCCTTACGGCGCGGGCGATATCGACGTTAAGTTAAGGCCGGAGCTTTCGCCGGTGGCGAACGCGGAACGGCTCTTCAAACGGTACAAGAAGGCCAAACGGGGCGCCGCGGCGGTGGTTACGCGCCTTAAGGTCGTCGAAGAGGAACTCCCGCGCGCACGAGACGAATTGGAACGGATGCGCGCGGCGAAGGACCTGGCGGACCTCGAGCCGTGGCTGGAGGGGTCGAAGGAGAGGGAAAGGTCGAAGCGCGAATCCGCGGCGAAGGCCGGCCCGGGCCGCCGGTTTTTATCTTCGGAAGGTTTGCTGGTCTTCGTCGGCAGGAGCGCGGCCGAAAACGACGAGCTTACGTTCAAGTACGCCCGGCCGCACGACCTTTGGCTCCACGCCCAGCAGGCCCACGGCTCTCACGTTATAATACGCCGACCGGATAAGAATAAGGCGGTGCCGCGGCGCACGGTCGAGGAGGCCGCGGCGGTC
>JAZGGY010000244.1:0-4219 GCA_036480675.1 bacterium
CCCTCGAACGTGCCGGGGACGGCGTACGTCCGGTCGTGACGCAGCGCCAAAAGCGACGCGTCCACCGCGGCCAGCGAGACGTCCGCGGCCAGCGGCAGGCCGGCGGGATCGGCGCACGTGACCGTTACCGTCGCCTCCTCGCGCGGCCTGTACACGTCGCGGCCGGCCTCCACCTCCACCTTCATCCGGACGTCGGTATTGGTCACGTACAGCGACTCGTTGTCGGACCAGGAGGAGCCGTCGCGTATTACGGCGGCGTAGAGCGTGCAGGAGGGAACCATAGCGTTGTCCACCGCCAGCGTGAACGTCGCGCTCGAGCCCAGCTCGGCCTCCGACAACTTGACGTGCCGGACGCCGACGACCCGGCCCGAGTAAACCGTTATCAAACACTCGGCGTCGTCGAAGCGCGACTCCAGCGAAACCTGGACCTCGTCGCCCAGCGTCGGGTAGTTGTCGCTGACGTTTATGCCTATCTCCGGCTTGCGGACCGTCGTCTCCGCCGGCCCGGCCACGAACTCGACGGTGGTGGACGTCTCGTACTCGGCGCCGTTGGTACCCGTCACCCGGGCGACGACTTCCACCTCGTCGGGCGGCTCGACCAGCTCGAACTCGGCTACGCCCTGGCCGTCGGCGTCGGTGACCGCGCGCGTCTCGTAGAGCACGTCGCCGCGGTAATACCCGAGCTCGTTGTCCCACAGGTACTCGTACGCCGCGACCGCGACCTCGGCCGAGATCGGTTTGTCGTACCAGTCGTCGACCCAGAGGTCCACCTTCACCGTCTCGCCCTCGCGGTAGTCGTACTTATCCGTCGAAAGGCTGACGAAGCGGTCCGTCTTATACGTGTTCGCGTAGGCCGTCTCCTCGACGATGGCCTGGCTCACGTCCGTCATCTTGAGATATATGTTGAAGTAGTTGTCGTACCGCTTGGCCCATGGCGTATCGAAGGCCAGCCGGAATTTACCTTCGGCGTCCAGCACGCTCTCGCCCTTCTTGATAAGCTTATCGTACTCGTATTCTTTCGGCGTGTAGCCGCTGCGATATACCTGGTACGACAGCGCGGCGCCGGCCATGGGCGCGCCGAAGTAGTACGCGCCGACGACGTCGAGCTCCACCTTCTCGCCCGAGAAGTACCGGTCCTTAACGGCGGTGGCGACCACCTCGTACTCCGGCTTCTCGTATTCCTCGAGGTCGAAGACGCCCGATACCGAGTATTTCTTCTTTTCCTCCTCCCACTTCAGGTATATCGTCTGGCGGCCCAACCGCACGCCCGGCGGTAGCTCGAGTTCGCCGGCGACGGTGCCGAACTCGTCCGTGACGGCCTTGTCCTTCCAGACCTCCTGGCCGTCGGGCGAGGCGACGACGACGTCGACCTCCCTACCGACGACGGGCGCCAGGACCTTCTCGACGTAATCCACCCGGCGCACGATGCCCTTGAAGGAGACCCTGTCGCCCGGGCGGTAGAGCGGCCGGTCCGTTATCACGGTCCCCGCTACGCCGTCGCGGTCGCGCACCTGCCAGGCGGTATTGCACTTGTAGACGACGGGGCCGAGCGCCGACTCGAGCACGAAAAACGCGGTGCTGCCCTTCTGAAACCCGGTGAGGTCTATTCAGACGCCGTCGCCCCGCGGCGCCGCGTCGACGGCGACGGCATCCACGAACTCCGTGGTATACCCGCGCTCGTCCGGCTTGTAATAGATATTGTAGGCCCAAATGTCGCCCAGGGTCGCCGGCGCGCCGGTTTGCGCGTCGACGAGTTGGAGGAAGAGGTCCTCGTTGTCGGTGGCGGTTAAGGCCGCGGCCCCCGTCAGCAAGAACATCGCCCGCGAGAGCTCGTCTCCCGCGCGCGCCTCGACTACGTATAGCCCCGGCGCCAGGTCGTCGCGCGTCGCGAGTACTTTCTTGATGTGGTAGTCGCCCTCCTCGCAGCCGGTGGCGACGGCCCAGCTCGCGACCTCTCCCCGCACCCCCGGCAGCTGGGGCGTCGCGATGGGACGGTACTCCTCGACGCGGCCTACACCCTGGCCTTCCTCTTCGGCGCCTCCTTCCACGACGGCCTCGACCGCGTCGAGCTCGCGCTGGAGCTCAAGGTACTTCGCCGGGTCGACGTCGTAAACTTTAAGCTCGACTTCGGGGATTATACGGCAGGCCACCTCGACGGATACCGGCGGCGTATTCGCCGGGTCGGCGTCGACGTGCAACACCGCCAACGCCGGCTCGCGCAGGTGCCGCGCGTACCGCCGGTTCAGCTCGGCGTAAGTCTCGCTCTGAACCGAATCGGCGAGCTCATCGAAGGCCGTGGCGGCCGCGGCCGGCTCGTCCAGGTACGTAACGTCGTAGTGGGCGAGCGCCGCCCGCGCCACCAGCGCCCCCGGCGCGTCGCCGTACGAGGCCGCAATCTCCTCCAGCTTCGCGTGGCCGGCGGCGAAGCGCCGCCCCTGGAGCCAACGGTCATATTCGTCGGGGGTAAGGTTCGCCGCCTCCCACGCGGCCTCGTCGGCCGGCAAGAAGCCGAACTCGAGGAGCGCCTCCTCGACGGCCAGGATAGAGCGCATGTCGTCGCTCATCTCGAAGCGGCCTACTTCCCTGAGGTACGACCCGCGCCGGCCGTACCCGCGGCTCGAGTCGCCGCGTTCCCAGTCGAAGTACGCGTACATGATCAGGTAATTCGCGACCAGGCGGTCGGCGAGGTAGCCTCGCTCCTCGCCGGCGGCCTTCTTAATCAGACCCCGGTATACCGATTTGGCCTGCTTCAACACGCGGCGCCGCAGCTTGTCGAATTTGGCGCGGTCGTCCTCGTCGCCGTAGACGTAGAAGTCGTACTTCTCGCCGAGGTACGACTGCCAGCCCCAGCTGTCGTAAACGTGGCCCGTCTCGGAGTACGCGTCCACCAGCAGGTCCGCGGCGTCCGCGGCCCATACCGACTTCTTATGACGCTTGAAGTACGCCGCGAAACCCGCGTCGGCCTGGGGCCACATCTCGAGTTGGAGGTAGCAGCGCAGCGCGACCAGGTCGCCCTCCGCTCGAGCGTAGGCATCGGGCCAACGCTTGGCGAGCTCCTCGGCCGCGGCCAGCGCCCATTTGTAGGAGCCCTCGTCGAAATACGTACGGGCGTCCTCGAGCGCCGCGTCCGCGCTCGCCAGCGGGTTTTTTTCGTAGTCCGGGCCGACGGGCGGCGGCGCCTCGGAGGTATGGCCGTCCGCGGCGGCGGCCGCCGCGACGGCGACCAACGTTAGCGCTAGAACCGTTTTCAAGAGCTTCATAAGAGGTCTCCTTGAGATGTATGCCTCGGGCCGCGCGGCGCCACAAGCCGGGTTGTTGCAGCCCTTAGCGTGCGTCGGTATTTCCCTCGGGATTATTCTGACGGTAGCTCGTCAACCGCCGGCGGCGGCTCTCAACCGCCTCCCCAGCCGCCGCTGTCGGATTCCGTATAATAACTGTCGAGGTCCTTCTCGCGCCACTCGCCGGTGAAGAAGGCCCAGTAGCCGTCGTCGGTAAGGCTTTTCCCGCACCCCTCCTCCGTCACCGTGGCGGCGCCGTACGCCTCGCCGAGGGAGCAGCGGGTCACGCCGTCCGGCTCGGCCTTGAGCCTCTTAAGCAACTTCTTCGATACGTCTTTGTCGGCGGCTGGCGCGTACCCGAGAAGCGACGACACGGAACTCGCCGCGGCCCGGCGCACCTCGACCTCCGGGTCGTCCAACAGCGCGAGCAGCGGCGGGACGAAGTTGGCGTCGCCTGTGTTGCGGAGCCGCCGCGCGGCGAACGCGCGCACCGAGGCGTCCTCGTCGGCGAGCGCCGCCTCCACCGCGCCGTAATCGGCCGGTTCCTCGCTCAGGCCGCCGTAGGCGTAGGCCAGGGCCATCACGCACCACCGGCGGACCTCCGCGTCCGGGCTTTGCATCCCGCTCGCGGCGAGCTCCCGCGCGCGCTCGGAGCGCATTAGCGCGATCAACTTCGCCGCCTTGAGGCTCGCCGCCCGGTCGTCGCCGGCCAGGTCGCGCTCGAGCCGCGCGTAAAGGTCCTCGCCCCCGCCGACCGGGACCTCGTCCGGCGCCCGGTACAGCGCCGTCTCGGCGACGGTGGCGAGCATAAGGACGTCGCCCTCGCCGAGGCTATCGTAGAGGTCGGGGAGATAGACGTCGGCCTCGGCCCCCTCCATCTCCGATAGGGCGTAGAAGGCCACGAGCTTGAGGTACGGGTCGTCGCCGGCCAGCGCCTCCCG
>JAZGGY010000245.1:0-4171 GCA_036480675.1 bacterium
ATTATACTAAAACGCAAGGGGGCCCCGGCGCGATGACCAAGCCGCGCACCGGCGTCTATAAAACGCTCGAGCGGTGGCCGCGCGTCTTCGTCGTGTGTACCGACGCCGAGTTCACGAACGAGCTGACGCGACGCTTCCCGGCCATGGTGCGGTTCCGGCTCCGGAGCGTGGACGTTTTGTACCACGACTCGTCGTACGAGACCGCCGCGGAATTGTACGACGGGCTTCCCCGCGACCTGGTCGGCGTGCCGCCGGCGGTAATGGCCAACGCGCTCGGCAGGCGTGCGTTGCGCGCCGGCCACGAGAAAACCGCGATGGGATTTTTCGAGAAAGCGTCGGCCGCCGGAAGACGCGACGAGGCCGCGACTTTCGACCTCGCCAACTTGTACGCCGAGCGCGGCGAATACGAACGGGCCCTACGGCTCGTCGGTGGTTACGTTAGGCGCCACCCGCACGAGTCCTGGCCCTATACCAGGGCGGCGGAGACCTATTTCCTGCGCGGCGACAAAAATTCCGCGATAGCTTATTACCGCCGCGCCCTCTGGCTCGAGCCGTCGAAGGACGCTTGGCGGGCGCGCTTGAGGGACCTGGTTTTGCACCGGCCCTTTTTCCGGGGTTTACTCGGTTATTCCGACCCCCGTTGGATGTAACGAGGTGCGAATATGGATAAGTATGTAATCGAGGGCGGTCGTACTTTACGGGGAACGGTAACGGCGCAGGGGTCGAAAAACGCGTGCCTGCCGATGATGGCCGCGGCGCTTTTGGCCGACGGCGTTACGACGCTGCGCAACGTCCCGCGCTTGTCCGACATCGAGACCATGGCGGCGGTGTTGCGCGCCTTGGGCGCGGTCGTCGAGTGGGAGGGGCCGCACGTTTTGGCTATCGACACGCGGGGCGTCGACAAGTACGTGGCGCCGTACGACCTGGTGCGGCGCATGCGGGCGTCGATAGCGGTATTGGGGCCGCTGATGAGCCGTTTCCACCGGGCGGAGGTATCGCTCCCCGGGGGGTGCGCGTTCGGCCCGCGGCCGGTGGACCTGCATATCAAGGCCATTCGGGAGTTGGGCGCCACGGTGGAATTGGAGGGCGGGTACGTCGTGGCGAGTGCCGCGGCGCTGAAAGGCAAACGCGTGAACCTGAGCGGCCCCGCCGGCCCGAGCCGGGGCGCGACCGCCAACTTGATGATGGCGGCGGCGCTGGCCGAAGGCGTCACCGTTATCGAAGACGCGGCCCGCGAGCCGGAGACCGTCGAACTCGTTCGCATGCTCAACGCTATGGGCGCCCGCGTCGAGGGCGCCGGCTCGGCGGAGATAACGTTGACGGGCGTGGACCGCCTCGAGCCCTGCGAGTGCGAGGTGATGGCGGACCAGATCGAGGCCGCGACGTACGTACTCGCGGGCGCTATAACCGGCGGCGACGTAACGGTGGAGGGCGCCGACGCCGAATATTTAAGCTTATTTATCGGCACGTTGCGGGAGGCGGGTGTAACGGTTGACGTTTCGAACGGGGCCATCGCCGTCCGGGGGAATTTGCCGGTAGCGCCTTTGGAGATCAGGACCGGCCCCTACCCGGCTTTTCCGACGGACCTCCAGCCGCAAATGACGGCGCTGCTGAGCCTGGCGTCGGGTCGTAGCGTCGTCGTGGAGGGGATTTACCCCGACCGCTTCAACCACGCCCCCGAGCTCGTTCGATTGGGGGCCTACGTGGAGGTAACGCCGCCCACGGCCGTCATCAACGGCGTCCATCGCTTGTACGGCGCGTACGTAATGGCTTCCGACCTCCGGGCCGGCGCGGCCCTGGTCCTGGCCGGCCTCGCCGCGGGGGGAGAGACGAACGTACGCCGTATCTACCATATCGACCGAGGCTACGAGGGTATGGAAGACAAGCTGACGTCGCTCGGCGCCGTTATTCGAAGGTTGGAGGAGGAATGAAGATAGGGCAAAGAAGGATTTTTAGAAAATTCGGGTTTTTTGGCTTGACACTTGGCGTTTTAGCGACTATAATGTTAGAGGTGGTGTGTAAAGGGTTTTCTTTAATTCTAAATAGAAAGATTAACGGAATGGGTAATTTAACGAGGGATCTGATCTCGCGGACGGTTTGTGCTGTCGGCGGGGCGGTATGCGTTGTCGCGGCGCCTGCGCTGGCGGGCGTGGACGTACAAACGGGCGTCCTCGATACTCCCAACGCGTACGTGATGGAAAGCACCCAATTCAACCTCGGCGTGTCCAGTTATGCTCTCACCGCCGGCGAGATCACGTCGTACGGGCGCGAGCCCCAAAGGAACGAACAGGGCCAGTGGAGTTATCCCGAGATAAATAAGAACCTCAGGGAGTTGGACGCCTTCTTCCAGATAGGGTTGTTGGGGCGGCTCGAGCTCGGCGTTAGGGAGTACACCCCGGAGAAGTACGTCGGTAACGCCAAGGTATTGATGTTGAAGGAGAGTTCCCGGTGGCCCGCTGTTGCGGCCGGCATAATGAACGTGGGTGGCGACCGCGACGTCGGCCCCTACGGCGAGAACGCGGCCTGGTATTCCGACATTGACCGCCAGGACAACGCTTACTACTTGGTCGCAAGCAAGAACATGCGCAATATCATCCGGGTACCTATTACGATTAACGTAGGCGTGGGGGCCGCGCGCTACCAGGGAATGAACCCGAGCTGGCCGCACTCGAAACCTTGGCAGGGGATGTTCGGGTCGTTGGAGTACCACTTCCTCGACGAGAGGATATCCGTGATCGGCGAAGTCGACGGCCGCGACATTAACCTCGGCGCCCGGTTTAAGTTGCCTTGGGGATTCGTGGTCACGCCCTACGTCTCGGAGTTGGAAGAGGCGTGGTGGGGAGCCCCCACAACCGTCACCAAACCTTCCCCCCCGTACCCCAACGGCCGTTCGTACGAAGACGAGTACGACTCGCCCAAGGGCGGCATCGCGGTCCAGTTGTACGTGGGGCCGCTCTACCGCAAGGCAGAGACCGAACGGCTGCGCGCGCTGCGCTCGCGGTTGAAACGCGCCGAGGAGAGGCTCAAGCAAGCGCGCCAGCGCCGCGAGATACTGGAGCAGCGCGTCGAAGAGATCCGCGAAGAGTTGATGGGGTCGTAGTTACCGTCGGCGCTACCGGCCACGCTCCCCGTAAACGGGGCGTTTCGATGCTATCGGGTATATAACTATGTCGAGAAGGGTAGGTATAGCCGCTACCGCGCTCGCTTTAGCGACCTTCGCTTTAGCGGGCCGCGTTTGGGCCGCCGACGAGATTGCCGGCGAATACGCCGAAGAACTCCGCAAAGGTAAAAAATTCAAGGAGTTCGAGGCGTTGGCTTCCACGGCCTACGACCGCGCCTACCGCCTTTTTAAAGGCCAGAAGTATTACGACGCCGCGGTGAAGTTCAAGGAGGTCGTACTCCTCTATCCCTCCTTCTCCAAAGTGGACCGGGCGACCTTCATGATGGGGGAGGCCTTTTACCAGGCGGGCATGTACACCGACGCCGCCTCGGCCTTCAACCGCATCCTGAAAAATTTCCCCAAGACGGAATACGTACCGCGCTCTCTTTACCGCCTCGAGCTCTCCAGCTTGAAGATGGAGCGGTACAACGCCGCGGTGGGCTACTACGAGCAGCTCATCCGCAACTACCCCAACTCGCCCGACGTTGACGGCGCCCGTTACTTCGCCGGCCTCGCCTTCTACAGCATTAACGATTTCGAAAACGCCAAGAGGACCTTTACCGACATCCCGGCCGAGAGCGAGTACTACGGCTTCGGCCAGTATTCCCTCGCCCTCTGCTACCTCCGCGAGGGGATGCGGGACAACGACCTCGAGAAGGGCATCGAGAGGGCCATCGCCCAACTCGAGAATATCTTCCGCATCAAGCACAAGTCGGCGCTCGGCCGTACGCTGGCCGGCAAGGCCCACGTCACCCTCGGCCAGCTCCACTACCAGGCAGGCCGGTACGACCAGGCGGAGGATGAATTCAACAACGTCTCGAGCCGGGACTCGACCAACTACGACAACGCCGTCTTCGGCCTGGGCTGGGTCGAGATCAAACGCGCCGAGTCGGAGGCCGATGAGGGCAAGGCGTCCGGCCGCTTCCGCCGCTCCGCGAGTTTGATGAAGCGCATCACCGACCACATGGAGGGCTCGGAGGTCTACGCCGAGGCGTGGCTGACGCTGGCGCA
>JAZGGY010000246.1:0-11993 GCA_036480675.1 bacterium
CGTTTCTTTTTATCCATATTGGTCGTTTTTACCTAACCACCGCCAGCCTTTTGGCCGCCGTCAGGCCGCCGGCCTCCAGCCGGTAAACGTATACGCCGGGCGAGAGCGCGAGGTCGCACGGGACAACGTGTTCCCCCGCGGCGAAGTCGCCTCGAGCCGGCGTCGCCACCCGCCGCCCCGCCAGGTCGTATACCGCCAGCTCCGCGTAACCCGGCGCCGCCAGCGAGAAGGTGAAGTTGACGGCGCCTCGAGCCGGGTTCGGGTACGCCGCATGTAAAGCGAAGGCGCGCGCCGTCGTCCCCACGTCGCAGCGGACCGGGCCGAATTCGCGACTCCAGCCGCTCAGCTCGTACGCGACCAGCTTGTAGCCGTACTCGCCGGCCTCGAGGTTGCCATCCTCGAAACGGTAGGGCGAGCGGCCTACGATGCGTTCGCCGTTGACGCGCGTCCAGCGGCCGTCGCCGCCCCGCCGCAATATGTCGAAGCCCGCGAGCCGGGCGCCTTCCGCCTGCCACGTTATCGACGCGCCGTTTTCGCGGGGCGCGGCGCGGAAGGCCGTCACCTTAACGTCCACCGTATAGTCGTTGAGGAAGATGACGAGCGGCTTGCGCGAGAAGCCCGCCGCCAGGTCCAGCGCGCCGTCGCCGTTCACGTCGCCGATGGCGATGGCGCGGACCTCCTGCGAGCCGGTATACTGCCACGTCGGCTCCTTGTCGATGGCGCCGGCCTTATTCTCCCACACCGACAGGCCCCGGTACGGGTGGTTGGCGATGACTATGTCCTGGTAGCCGTCGCCGTTGAAGTCGCCGATGGCGGCCTCGTTCACGCGGACCTGGCCGGACGACGTCCACGCCGGCGTCGTGCCCAGCTTGCCGCCGTCGTTGGCGTAGATGCGGAGGAGGTCGTTGCTGCCGGCGACGAAGAGGTCCTGGTCGCCGTCGCGGTCGTAGTCGAAGAAGATGACGCCGCGGTCCGTCTTGCCCGGGTTGCCCGAGGTCCAGCCGGGCGACGTGCTCGGCGTTCCGGTGGTATTGAAGTATACGCAGGTGTCGAAGTTGACCCACTTCGCCACGCCCACGTCCAGCTTCTTGGAATAGGTGTAGTCGACCTCGGCCGTCTCGCCCTGCCGCAGCGGCCTGCAGAACGAGACCCAACCGGCGTAAAGGTCGTAGGCGTACGCGGCGTCGAGCGGCCGGCCGCCCAGCCGCACGGCGTCAATTCGGAGCAGCGGCGCGTGCCCCAGGTAGAACACCTGGCGCGTTCCGTCGCCCTTCAGTTGCTCGCCCTTGACGGGCGTGAAGTCGGCGCCGTCCACGTCGCCCAGGCAGATACCGCTGAAGACGCCCTGGCCGCTGGAGCGCCACCCGGCCGTCGCGCCGAGGCCCGAGCCCGTGTTCCAGTAGATGTAGACCGGGCGGTAGGGGTCCGACGGGCTCCGCCCCTGGTTCGACGTTGCCGCGTCCACGTCGCCGTCGCCGTCTATATCGCCCAGGCAGGAGCCCGTGCCCCAGGCCGGCTGCGCCGACGACCAGTCGGGCGACTTGTTGGGGCCGCCCGTTTTGCCGTAGTAAACCGAATCGGGTTGGTAGGAGCTCCCGCCGTTGGCGGCGAACACGTCCGGTACGCCGTCGCCGTTTATATCGCCGGTGTCGAGTTCCGCGGTGTGGCGCTGCAGCGTCGACGTCCACCCGGGCGAGGTGCCCAGCTTGCCGCCGTCGTTGTAGAAGATCATGTTGTGGTAGTCGTTGATGGGCGGGTACCAGTTGCTGCCGTCGTAGCAGCCGGCGAACAGGTCCAGGTCGCCGTCGTCGTCGACGTCGGCGAAGGCCAGGCCGCCGTAAGCGCGCTCCTCCGCCTGCCAGGTCCAGCTCGGTTGCGACGGGAGCGGTATGGCCGCGTACGCCGCCGCGGCGGCGAAGATGATTATCGTCGCTAAATATTTATACACGTTTTTTACTCCTTTTCATTTCCCTTAAAATCGCCGGTAACGACGGACCCCGGCGTTATTTTTACGTTGGGCCACACCCGGCTTCCGGGCTCGAGGCGGGCGCCTACGCCCACGCGGGCGCCGTCCCCCAGGGCCGCGCCGTCGACGACGGCGTCCGCGCCGACGACGACCCCTTCCCCCAGCACGCTGCCGGCCACCGCGGCCCCCTCGCCGACTTGCACGCCGTCGAGCAACAGCGACGCCTCCACGACGGCGTTGGCGCCGACTTCGCAGCGCGCGCCCAACGCGGAGCGGCCGCCGACCGTGCCCTCGGCGTTCAAGCGGCAGCCTTCTCCCATTATAAATTTTTCGCCCTCGGCAGGCCAGAGCGAAATTTGCGCCAATATTAAATCCTGGGGGGCGGCGATCGGTAGCCACGGCGCCGCGGCCTCGACCACCGCTACGGCTCGAGCCGCGGCGTAATTCTCAAGCGCCGCGGTGAACTCGAGCTCGCCTCGCGGCGACGGCTCGAGCGCGTCGACGTACTGGAATATCTCCTCGTCGACTTTGTACAGGCCCGCGTTGACCAGCGCCGCGCCGCCGCCATCCGGTTTTTCTTTGATGCGGCGCAAGAGGCCGCCGTCGACTTCCAGCACGCCGAAGCGGCCGGAAGAGGCGACGGGCGCGCCCAGTAGCGCGACGCCGGACGCGGAGGCCAAAGCCCTTACGTTTTCGGCGCCGTAGTAGTCGTCGCCGTTGATGACGAGGAACTCGGCCGCGACGGCGTCTCGAGCCGAGGCCACGGCGTCCGCCGTTCCCCGCTGTTCGGTTTGCACTCTATATTCGAGCTTCAGGCCGGCGCAGCGCTCGCCGAACGTTGCCCGGACCATCTCGGCCCGATATCCGACGACGAGTATCGCCTCGTCGGCGACGGCCGCGAGCGCCTCCAGCGTGTGGGCCAGCAGCGGCCGGCCCAGCAGCGGCAGCACCGGCTTGGGCCGGGTGAGCGTCAGCGGGTACGTCCGCGTCGACTTTCCCGCGGCAAGGACGACGGCCTTCATTCGTTCCCTCCTTCGCCGGCGGCCGGAGCGGGCGGGGGTGCCTCGGGCGGCCGGCTTTCGCGGGCGGGGGCGCGGCGTGGAAAGGCCGCCAGCCGGGCGACGTAGTGGTGCCACTCCAGGCGCGTTAAGATGCCGTCGTGGGTATAATAGGCGCGTAGAGGGCCCGGCTCGAGTAGATACTCGCGGCACAGCCGCCTTTCGCTCGCGACGACGACGGGTTTGAGTCGCCGCCATTTGGCCCGGGCCGGGCCGCCGGCGGCCGGAAAACAGAATTCGTACGGAGGCGTGTCGTCCTCGCCCGGGACGGCGACGGCCGCGCCGAGCGCTATGAATTCGGCGAAGGCGGGGCCGCGGGCGGCATCCGGCGGTGCGCCGCAAGTCGGATTACACGCGGCGACGCCCGCGACGACGTTGCCGAAGATTTCGCCGTAGGTGTGGACTATCGCCGGCTCTCGCGGCAACTTCTCGTACCAGGCGGCGACGCCGCCGGCCGGCGTACCGGCGTAATATACGGTGTAGAAGAATTCGGCGCCGTTTTTAAGGCCGGGGATTTCCGCGGCCATCGCTCGAGCGCCGGAGCCGTCGACTTCCGGCTCGCCGGCCACCGCGAACTCGATTACCGTCGCCGGCTCTTCGGACGTCCCGAGCGCGACGCGGAGTTGGGGCGCAGGCCGCCCGGGCGCCGCGACCGCCCGGCCGTCCACCTCGAGCCAGTCGTACGATGCCAGCAGGTTACCGGCGAAGACCCCCAGGCCGGTACAGAACCGGACCCTTTTTCCGGCGGCACGGTACGACGCCGCCAACCGCTCGAGCTCTCCCGTCCCTTGCATTCCGGGCCACGTTTCCCGCCCCGCCGGCGCGAAGTCCCCGGCGGCCGCCTCGAGCGGTGGTTGAAGGGCGGGTTCCAAGGTAAACGCGCCGTTTACCACGCTTCCCGCCGTTGCGCCGTCGAAGGTCTGGCCGGGCCGTGTGAGGTCTTCGGGGCGAACCGGCCGCGACAACCGGGCCGTTATCGGCAGCCTCAGTCGGAGCGCCCCCGGCCTCGGCGGGAGTATGAACGGTAGGTAAGCCAAAGACGGCCTTCGGTACAGGAAGGCGCGCGGCCGCGGCCGGTTTCGAACCGGGCAAACACTTAAGTCGCCGCTCACGTAGCTGGAGGCCGCGCCCTCGGCGTCGAACGTTATTCTTACGTAGTCAGCATCCCCGCGGCCGGTCCACGAGCGGCCGTCGCCGCGGCCCCGGTAGCGGGAGACGCGGCCGTCGGCGACGTCGAGGCTCGCAACGGTCGGCGTTCGGGTCGCGTAACGCACAGTCGCGACCGGGAGCGCGATTCCCTTGAACGTCAGGAATGCGGGTGCCCGGGGCCCGCGCCTTTCCGTTGCGTTCCCAAATTCGTCGATGAGTTTGTAGTACCAGGAATCGCCGCGCCGGTAGCGGAATTCGCCGCCCTCCCAGCGCCCGGCGACGTAGTGGGCCGGCTCGCCGGGGCGCCGCGCCGCGACGAGCGCGAGCTCGTCCTCCACGATGCCGCGGCCGTCGGCCCAACGGCGTAAGTAGAGTCGGTACTCGGTGGCGGCGAAAGCGCCCGAGGAATCACGGCGGGGCGCCGATTCGGCGCGGCTGATCCAGCCGACGGGTACGCCGCGGCTTCGGACGGCGAAGTATTCCGGCGTTTCGTCGCCGCGGGGGGTGCAACATAAAAAGACGGCCGCGCCGGCCGCCAGGAATATTGCCGAGGATTTAGAGTGCATCTTGCGTACGTAGGGGGCCGTTATCGTCGGCTAAAGCTTGCGGAGGATAAAAGCGGCGCCGATGATGCCGATTATCGTGAGGACGTTTATCTTTAAAATCAATCCGAAGGTCAGCGCCAGAATGTGCAGGTTAAGGGTAGCGGGGTCGAGGCCGAAGGTGATACTTTTGAGGAAGAAATTTTTTACGCCGCCTTCCGGGAGGTACGCGCCCAGGAGTTCGCCGACCATCGTACCCAAGAGCGCGCCTATGATTACGATTATTAAACCTTTGAAAAGGCTCTTACCTGCGGGCATTTCGTTAGCTCCCTTCCGCGTATGGCGCCGCGCATCCGAGGCGTGCTTCCCTATTCGGCGCGGTTTAAACGGGCAGGTTGCGTCGTCGGTCTACTTTGTGGCTTGGAAGTCCCCCCGCAGTCGTGCCGTTACGACGATTGCTACGTCGAGCCATAATAGCATAGCTGGGAGGCACGGGAAAGTTTTTTTCGCGGCTGAGCGGGGTTGCCGCTATTTTGGGTTTTAACCCCTTGACTGTCCAGTTTGGCTGTGATAGGTTTATTTAAAAAGAGGAGGAAATGTCGGTGCGCACCAAAATCATCGTTTCTTGGGTGGTAATGCTCATTGCGCTAAACGGCGTCGTGTCGGCGAAGTCCTGGCGTGTTGCAGGCGCCATCGTCCACATGCGGCAGGACGAATACGAGGCGGCCATCAAGTTGTTGGAAGCGGACGTCGCCGAGTCTCCCGACAACGCGGAAGCGTGGGCGTATCTCGGCGACGCTTACGCGCACGAGAGTGAATTTATGAAGGCGGCCGACGCGTGGTCGCTCGCGGAGGAAATATACTCCCGGAAAAACAAGAAAAAGAAACTGGATAAAATACTCCAGAGCCGGGAGTTTTTTTGGTCCGCAGCGTTCAACGCCGGGCATGAACACCTCGGCCGGGCGCTCCAATTAATCAACGACTCCGAATCCGTCCCGGAGGAAGGGGAAACCATCCCGGGCAATCTGGACAAGGCCGAGGAGGGGTTCGTCGCGACGTACCACGTCTTCGACGCTCACCCCAAGACGCTTTTCATGTTGGGCTTGGTCTACGAGGAGAAGGCGACCTACTACGGCGAGTTGGACGCCGAGGAGGCGGTGGACGTTACGGAATACGACCTCGACACCGGCGCTTCGGCGCAGCGCCAGGTAAAGGCCGGGGAATACGCCGACGAGATGTGGGACAAAGCCCTGGATACGTACGAGACGGCGGTCGGGGCGAAGCGCGCCGATATGTCCGGCCCGAACTGGGACGAGAAGACGCCGCCGGGCGAGTACCTCGTTAAGGTCGTTAACTCGTGTTTGCGCCTGGAGAAGTACGAGCGCGCGCTCGCGGTTATCGACCCGCTTTTGGAAGAGAAACCCGGCGACATGATGCTTTTGAACGCTAAGGCCGCCGTTCTGGATAAATTGGGCCGCGTCGACGAGGCGATAGCGGCCTATCAGGTCGTGGTCGAGACCACCGAGGACCCGAAGATTAAGGGCGAGGTCCTCGGCGAGATCGCTTCCTACTATTTAAAGAAAGAATACGAGGGGCGCGACCCCAAGAAGGCGATAGAATATTTAGAGCAGGCGTTAGAGTTTACGCCCGACGACTACCGCGTATACATCAACCTCGGTAAGGCGTACGGCGAGATCGGCGAGTACGAGAAGGGCAAAGAATACCTCAAGAAGGGGCAGGAGCTCTACGAGCAAAGTAGCTAAACCGGCAAACGTTTGGGGCCGCGGTCGGGCCGCTTCGCGGCGGTGGGCCCGATGAGGTGTCCGGCGTGCGGCGGGCCGCTGTTTCCCGACGAGCTTCAATTGGGGTTGTACCAGTGCGCGCAGTGCGGCGAAGTCGAAATAGACGAGGGGGGCGCGTACGTGCGGGGCCGCTTCTACGAGGTCAAAAACGACGGCGAGAATTCGCCCGTCGACGAGTGGGACGCCGCGCCGGCCGCGCCGGAAGAGTACGTGCCAACCTGGGAGGACGTCTTCGCCGCCGACGACTCCCCCAAGCCCTACGACGAGTGAAAAAGAACGTTTTAAACTTCAACCGCCGCCGGCTCGCCGGCGGCTTTTAGTTTACCCCTCGGCGTAGCGGCGAACGCGGAAAGCGACACCCCACTTCTTCGCCAACCGCTCCACGGCCTCGACCGGTACCGCCTCGGCGGCGACGGCGGTTATCGCGACTTCGGGTACGTGGCGCTTGGCGCCGGTCACGAATTTCTCCACCTCGCGCCAGGCGGCGGCACCGGCGCGCGGCCGACACAGCCGCTCGTACGCGGCCTCGTCCGCCGCGTTGACGCTCACCGATACCTTGTCGAACAGGCCGGCCATCTCCGGCGTGACGTCCCGGCCTTGTGTCAGATTCGCCGACCCGTTGGTGTTCAACCGCACGATGGCCCCGGCCTCCTTCGCGGCCCGGGCCACTTCCTTCACGAAGTCCCATCGTATCGTGGGCTCGCCGTAGCCGCAGAATACGACCTCGTCGTACGCGGCCGCGTCCCCTATCGCGGCGATTATTTCGGCCGCGTTAGGCTCCATCCTCAGCCGCAGGTCGTAGCCGCCCACCCCCGACGCGCGTTCGCGGATGCAGAACCGGCACGCGTTCGTGCACCGGTTGGTAACGTTCAGGTAGAGGGAGTTCCTCAGGCGGTACGCGACGGCGCCGCCGAAGTCGGAAGCCAGGCCGAAGAAGCGACGCGCCGCCAGCGTCGTCTCGGCGTAGACGTCTTCCAGCGGCCTACCGGCTCGAGCGCTCAGCGCCTCGGCGACGAGCGGCAGGTAGGCCGGCTCGTTTCGCTTTCCCCGGCGCGGTATCGGCGCCATATAAGGCGCGTCGGTCTCGAGCATCGTCGTGGCGAGGTCCAGCGCGGCGAAGTAGGGCGGCGGTCGGTTCTCCCCTCCGTACGTTATGTTCCCCGTGAACGAGACGAAGAGGCTGCGTTCTTGCGCCCACCGGTAATATTCCAAATCTCCGGAGAAGCAGTGCAGGACGCCGCCGCGCGGCGGCGTCCCCTCGTCGTCCACAACGCGCCTGATGTCGTCTTGGGCGTCGCGCTGGTGGAGGATTATGGGCAGCTCGAGCTCGCGCGCCAACGCGAGGTGCCACCGGACGAGCGCGAGCTGCTCATCGCGCGGCAGCGCCGCGTAGTGGTAGTCTAGGCCGCATTCGCCGACGGCGACCGCCAGTCCCTCCTCCTTTCCGCGCACCAAGCTCTCCCGGAGGCCGGCGGCCTCGGCGTCGTCGAGGTGTAGGCCGCAGTTGGGGTGGAGGCCGGCGGCGAAGTATACGCCGTCGTGGCCGCGGGCGAGCTCGAGCCCCCGGGCCGCGTCGGCCGCGGCGCAGACGGGTACGACCATGTAGCGTACGCCCGCCTCGCGGCCGCGCGCTATCACGTCGGCCGCGTCCGCGGTGAAGTCCTCGTGCTCGAGGTGAACGTGCGTATCGGCGAGGAGGTAGTTTAACTTCACGCTACTTGGCCGTAGTAGGTAAGGTTGGTCCTCGACGAAGATGCGAGGGAACGTCGAGGAGGCCGGCGGGCATCACCCGTTTATTAGGAGACGGCGTTCCGTTTCGTGACAACGGCGCCGCCGTTAGAAAAAGAACGCCGGGCCGAAGCCGCCGCTGAAGACAGGTTTTCGGCTTCCGGGGTCTTCTTTGCGGCTAAACGGTTCGACCTTCGTGAAGTCGTAGTCGAGCGCGGCCGTGACGTAGATGCAGAAGGGAAGGGCGATTTCGATGGTGTTGGCGTTGCGGAACGCCAGGCCGTTCTTCCAGCCCTTGTCCTCTTCCGCCTCTTCGAAGCCCAA
Source organism: bacterium (assembly GCA_036480675.1). Classification (GTDB taxonomy): domain Bacteria; phylum RBG-13-66-14; class B26-G2; order WVWN01; family WVWN01; genus WVWN01. The sequence goes on from JAZGGY010000246.1 coordinate 8,570, forward strand.
GCTGCCGTAGCGGCCGCGCCAACCGAAGTACACGTCCGAAAAGGTGCATTTGGTGGGCGACGGCTTGAAGCGTACGCCGCCCAATATGCCGAGCTGACCCTGCGACCCGCCGCGGGCGCTGGTGGCGAAGCGCGCGCCGAAGAAAGGCCTTACCGCCGGCCGCAGCGCCCCCGACGTGAAGTAGATGGGCAGGTTGTAGTTGAAGTCGAAAATTTTGATGGCGCGGCCGTAGTAGTCCTCGGTCGCGGCGAAGTCGAAAGCGACGAGGTGCGTAAGGCGGCCGTCGTTGCGATAGAGGTTCGCGCCGAGGTGGAAGCCCACGTTGTACGAACTTTCCATCTCGCCTTCCACCCGGCCGAAGGCCTCGTACGACGTAGCCCCCAACGCGCCGGCCACGAGCGTCGAGTGCTCGAACTCCTGGGCGGCCGCGGCGGCAGCCACGGCCAGGACGACGACCAAGACCCTATTTCTCATTTTTTGTCCTCCTTTAGAAGCTAAAACACGGGCGGATGTCTACCAAGCCGTAGCCGAATTTAGTTTTGTCGAATTCGAACGCGGCCTCGAATCCCGCCCGGGCGAAGACGACCGGGTTCCGGGCCCGCCGAAACTTCAGCCACAGGAGAACCTAAATGGCGGCCACAACGGCCTAGCCGGCCGCCCACGGGTAGAAAGGTAGAACGCCGTCCGGGGGGTGGAGGTGAGCCGTAGCGCTTCGCCGAGCCGTTCGCCGGCGCGGCGGCTTACGCGATGCGGCGGACTTCCACTAACAGGCCGTCGGCGCGGACCACTTCCACCGTCGCGCCCTCGGGTATCGCCTGGGCCGCGGTCGCCCGCCAGTACTCGCCGCGGACGTGGACCTGGCCGCCGGCCGGCCCCACGGCCGTCGTGGCCCGGCCGCGCTCGCCCACCATTCCCTTGTCGCCGGTGGTGGGCTTGCGGCGCTGGGCGCGCAGGCCCATCCCTACGGCGAACAGGAAGAAGAGCGCCGTCGTGACCACCGCCGGGATGATGACGGCCCAGGATATCTGCAGGTATTGCGCGGGCGTATTTATGAGTAAAATCGAACCGAGCAGCATTGAGATAGTTCCTCCTACGGCGAGCAGGCCGTGGCTGGTTATCTTTATCTCGGCCAGGAAGAGGATTACGGCAAAAAGTATGAGCGCCACGCCGGCGTAGTTCACCGGCAGCGTCGACAGCGCGTAGAAGGCGAGGATGATGCAGATGCCGCCCACCACCCCCGGCAGGATGGAGCCGGGGTTGGAGAGCTCGAAGACGAGGCCGTAGAAGCCGAGGATGAGGAGGATGTAGGCCACGTTGGGGTTGGTCAGGACGGCGAGTAAGCGCTGGCGGAAGTCCGGCGTAAACTCTTCGACGCGGGCGCCCTTCGTCTTTATGACGACGACGCGGCCCGCGGCCTTAACCTTCCGGCCGTGCACCTTTTTCAACAGCCCGTCGAGGTTCTCGGCGACGAAGTCGACAACGTTCTCCGTCACGGCGTCCTCCGCCGAGAGCGACGCCGACTTACGGACGGCGAGCTCGGCCCACTTCTCGTTGCGGCCTCGCCGCCGCGCCAGGCTCTTGATGTAGGAGGCGGCGTCGTTGGTTATCTTATCCACCATGGCGTCGTCGGTGCCCTCGCCGCCCGAGCCCAGCGTGACCGGGTGGGCCGCGCCGATGGAGGTGTTGGGGGCCATGGCCGCGACGTGCGCCGCCAGCGTAATGAATGTCCCCGCGCTCGCCGCCCGGCCGCCGGGAGGCCACACGTACACCGCCACCGGCACCTTCGACGCCAGGATCTTCTTGATTATCATGCGCATGGACGGGTCGAGGCCGCCGGGAGTATCGAGCGAGACGACCACCAGCGACGCGTGGTCCGCCTCCGCTTCCTCTATGCCCTCGACGATGAACTCCGCCATTATGGGGCTGACGACGCCCTCTATTTTGAGGTGGCGGACGAGAGGGGCGTCGGCCGCGAGGGCCGCGGCCGCAAACGCCGCCACTAACAATCCCGTGAATCTAATTTTTATTTTCATATGACATAGAATACGGCAAGTACTGTGCCTAAAGTCGCGGGTCGAAGCGCCGCGGGTGCCTCGTCGTGGTAGCGGCTGCCGTCTTGCCATTCCGTAAGGCGCCAATACTTGCCGCCGCCTTCGGCGAGGTAGCGTTCGAAGTCGAAGGTGGACGTGCCATAGGTAATATACCCGTCGAGTTCGTTTAGCATGGCCAATAGTTCCACGGGCACGTTTTCCGCTAGGTACTCCGTCTCTTCGGGCCGCGGCTGGCCGACGTTATCGGTTTCGATAGATAACGAGATGGAGTACGCCTTGCCGAACATATTTGTGACCGCTCTCAAGAATTCCGCCCGCGTCCACGATTCGGGGATTACGTATTGGCTGCCGCCCGGCGGGCTTCGGCCCACGTCGCGCGGGTCGAAGTGGAAGACGAAATTCTCGCTGAGCATGGCGCTGAGGAGGTTGATGTCCCGCTGGTTAAAAGATATCTCGACGTTCTTTAATACGTTAACCGGCGACGAGGGTTCGAATTGTTTCGGCGCCGGCGGCGATTCCTCCTCGAAGCACGCAAGCGTCATAAGCGCCAAGGCCGCGGCTAATAATAACATTCTCTTCACGCTAAAACCTCCGTTTTATTCCTAATAACTAATAGTACATCGCCAGTACCCTGCCCAGCGAGCTGGGCGACGGGGCGGGATACTCGTCGTAACCCTGGCTCGTCCGGTCCCACCATCCGGTAAGCCGCCAGTACTTCTTGCTTTCTTTAGTGGTGTACTTATCGAACTCGAAGTTGCAATATCCGGGGTCTACTATAAACCCGTTGAGCTCGTCGACCATTACGAGTAAAGAGATATTTATGTTATTGGCTTTGTACGTGGTTTCGTTTTCGCCGGGGGTCCCGACGCGGCTTGTAGGGATCGAAAGGTTTATCGAGTACGCCTTGTCGAACATATTCTTTAAAGCGGGCCAGAACTCGGCGTACGACCACGACTCCGGGATCCTATAACTAGGTCTGCCGGGCGGGCTTTGGCCCACGTCGCGGGGGTCGAAGTAGAAGACGAAGTCGGGGCTGAGCATGGCCTTGAGGAGGATGACGTCGCGCTGGTTAAAAGATATCGCGACGTTCTTGAGGACGTTGGCGGGCGTCGTCGGCTCGAGGCGGTCCGGCACGCGCGGCGTCACGCCCTCCTCCTCGCCGCAGGCCAACGTCAATACGGCGACAGCCACGGATGCGATTATTACCTTCTTCATATCTTAACCTCCCTATCTGAATAGCGAGAGTACCCTGCCCAGCGACGCAGGCTCGACGCCGGGATTTTTGTCGTAGCCGCTGCTCGTCCGGTCCCACCAGCCGGTAAGGCGCCAGTACTTCTTGCCGCCGGCCGATTCGTACCGCTCGAACTCGAAGT
>JAZGGY010000247.1:0-3000 GCA_036480675.1 bacterium
CCGCCGACGTGCCGACGACCAGCATCAGGTCGCACGAGTTGGCCGCGGCGAACGCCCGGCCTATCGCCTCCTCCGGCAGCGCCTCGCCGAACCAGACGACCGCCGGCCGCAGCAGGCCGCCGCAACCGTCGCATTTGGGCGGCAGCTCCGGAAAGGGGAGGGTCCGGTCCTCGCGGCTCGAGCCGCAGGAGGTGCAGCGGACCTGCCAGATGTCGCCGTGTACTTCTACCAGCTCGCTCGAGCCGGCCAGGCGGTGCAGGCCGTCGACGTTCTGGGTGACGAGCAGGAAGTCGCCGCGGTGCTCGCGCTCGAGGCGCGCGATGAACTCGTGGGCCGGGTTGGGCTCGCAGGCCGCCACCAGCTCCCGGCGCCACTGGTACCACTCCCACACCAGTTTGGCGTCGCGGGCGAAGGCCCCCGGCGTCGCGAGCTCCTCGGCGCGGAAGTTGCGCCACAGGCCGTCCTCGCCGCGGAAAGTGGGGACCCCCGACTCCGCCGATACGCCGGCGCCCGTAAGAACGACGACGCTGCCGGCGTCGTCCATGACTTCCTTTATTTTATTAGTACGCACGACCTTTCGGGCTAACGTTCCCAGGTCGTGCGGTAGATGGAGTTGACGCGCAGGTACGCCGACAGCGACGGCGTTATATCGGTGAGGAAGTCGTTGAGGTTGGTGATGAACGTCTTGGGGATGACGACGACGTCGCCCTTCTCGAGAGGGATGTTGAGCGTGATGGCGCCCTCGTCTATGACCTGCTCCATGTCGATGCGCATGACCCGAGGTTCGTCGTAGAACGCGCGAACCACCATCGTGCTCGCGCGGGCGGCGCTGCGCTCGTACCCGCCGGCTTCGGCTACCGTCTCCAACAGCGTCGTCCGCCCCTCGAACTTGTACACGCCCGGTTTCTTGACCTCCCCCAGGACGTAGACGACGCACGAGTTGTACTCGGCGACTTCGATCGTTACTTGCGGGTCTATGTAGTACGCCGACAACTCGTCGCGCAGCGCGCGGTTGAACGCCGGGAGCGGGACGCCGGTGGCCTGAATTTCCCCCACGTACGGGAAGGCGATCTTGCCGTCGAGACGGACGGTGTAGTCGCCGGTGAGGTCGGTTTCGCCGGCGACGCGGATGTTCAGTACGTCCGTTTCGCCGATTACGTACCCTTTCGGCGCGGCCACTTCTTCGGCCAAGGCCGCCGGCGGCTCCTCGGCCGCGACGGCCGCGGCGGAAAGCGCGGCGCCCAGTATTATCGATAGCGTCGGCCTCATGCCTTTACCGTTTCGCCTTGCGCGTTTTCTTCGCGCTCTTTCGGGCCGTCTTCTTCTTCGCGGGTCGGCGTCGCGCGCCGCCTTTACGCGATAGCTTCTCGAGTTCTTTGAACAGCTTGTCGACGTCGCGCTCGAGGGCGCCGATTTTTTTGACGCGCCTTTTTACGGCGGCGTCGGCGCCTACGTCGGCCTTCGCCAGCGACAGCTTGTAGGCTCTTTCGCCGAGTTCGGCGAATAACCGTTCTATGCGGCGCCGGTGCCCGAAGATGCGAAGGCGGAGGGCCGCGGCGTGCGACAGGTCTTCGGCTCGAGCTGCGGCGTACGTTACGCCCTCTTTGGCGATGCTGACGCCCTTTTCGAAGGTTTTCTTGATATCGTCCATTTGCACCATATTTCTACCTCCAGCCTTATTTTACTACACCGGGCGGCGCCGCGTCAAGAGCGAGTATAGCCTTTTGCTTGACAGCCGCAGGGCGCTGCCTTAATATACCGTTTAATGGCGGGTCCGGCTCGGCGGATAAAGTTGAACGGCACGCGGGTGGCGCTCATATTGGCCCTCGCCGCGGGCGCGGCGACGAGCTTCTACCGCCTCGGCGTCCACAGCCTTTGGTTCGACGAGATAACAGGCGCCCGCGTCGCCGACTTGCGGAGCGCGGCCGATATCTTGGCGGCCAGCAAGATGGACTCGCACCCGCCCGCGACGGCGCTCGCCGAGCACTGGAGCAGGAAGGCGTTCGGCCTGTCGGAGTGGTCGCTGAGGTTGCCGGCGGCGCTGGCGTCGGCGGCGGCGCTGGTTTTTATCTTCGCGATCGCGGCGGCGTGGGGAGGGCCCCGGGTCGGCTGCCTGGCGGCCGCGCTCGCGGCGTTCTCGCCTCCTTTCGTAAATTTCGCCCATACCGCGCGGCCGTACGCGCTCGCGATGTTTTTCGTGGCCGCCGCCTCGGCCTGCTTTCTGTTCGCTTTTCGGGGGGAGCGAAAGTACGTGTGGTTTCCATTGTACGCCGTCTTCGCCGCGCTCGCGCTCTACAGCCATTACTTCGCGGCCATAGTGATAGCCGTTTTCGTGGCGATAGCCGTACTCGGGTGGCTGCCGGCGCTCCGGCCGCGCGGCGCGGAGTCGACGCGCCGGTACGCGGTAATATTCGCGCTGTTGGTCGTCGCGACGTGCGCGGCGGTCGCCGCGGCCTGGCCCGTCTTCGGGAAGGCGATATACGACCGCGGGCGCTATCCCGGCGGCGAGATGGCGTTAACGCCGTCGGTGGTATGGGGCGCTTTCGCGGTCGCGGGGTGGGACCGGGCGGCGGCCAACGTCCTTTTCCTGGGCGCCTGGGCCGTGGGGGTGGTATCCGTATGGCGGCGGGCGGGCGCCTTCGCCGGAATCGCGGCGTTGGCTCTGGTGGCGCTGCCGGCGTTCTTGCCCGTAATAGCGATCAGGGTCACGACGCAATATTGGAACCCGCGGTTTTCGTACTTCGCGTTCCCCGCGGCGATGGCGGTGGCGGCGTTCGGCTTCGTCGCCTCGGCGAAGTGGTTGGCGGCCGCGTCGCGACGGCGTTTCGCCGCCGCGGCCCTCGCGGTGGTCCTGGCGGCGGGGGTGGTCCGCGCCGTCGTCGACGACGTCGTCGCGCTGCGCGTCCGCTACGCGACGCCGGAACAGGATTTCCGAGGCGCGGTCGCGCTGGTGAACCGGAATCGGAATTGGCAGACGAAGGTGTTGGTATGGCCTTATCG
>JAZGGY010000248.1:0-5234 GCA_036480675.1 bacterium
GGTACCGGAAGGCGATGTAACCGATGGGGCCCATTTCCTCTCGGATGTTGTGACTCCTCCTCGGCCCTCCGTCCGCGCGGTTTACTTCAATCCGATTACGTCGCCGAACGTCGCGGCGAAAAACCGAAGTAATTCCGAAGGCCGCGTATTAAGAGGAACGGAAACTATGTCGGTTTGTATACCTCGGAAGGCTTCGTAATAAGTTTCGCGGTAACGTTCCAGGATCTTACACGGCTCGGGGGCCGAGCCGCCGGCCGACCGGAAAGCGTATAGATTCATAACGGATTCGTTGAACTCTTTCGCGATGACGTCGGTCAGGCGCCGCGCCAGTTCGGAGGCGGTAGCCGGACGCGACGTTATCGAACGGGAATCGGTTCGTTCCAAAAACCATAGCGCGCCAAGAGGTACCGGCCCCGTGGGTATCGCCGTCGCCCCGTAGATATCGGCCGGACTTACGCGGCGCCTTACCCGGGTGGGGCCTTTAAGGCGGAGCCGTAAATGCCACTGGAGCCGGTTGAGGGGGGTCATCTGCGCATAGAGGAGGCGGGACAGCCGACGTTCGCCGGCGGCGTTGTAACCATAAACCTGTAACTTTTTCGGGTACGGATAGACGGTCCCGTCTCCGCTTATCGGCGTAAGATCGTCCGCTATGAACTTATAACCCGTGCCCAACGCGAGCAGAGAGGCGATACTTGTTTTGCCGGACCCGCCCCAGCCCGCGAATAGGAAAGCGCCGTCGCCGGTAGCCACCGCGCTCGCGTGGACGTAGACGGTATCGTTTCGCAGGGCCGAAAGAAAAACGGCCGGATCGATAATCCCGTGGAAAGCGTCTTTCGCTTTTACCTCCGTATCGGTCAAGTAGTTCCAATCGCGGAACTTGCGGATCGTTTCCGAAAACCCCTTGGGGCGAGCGTCGGTCTCGCGAATCGTTATGGGCCCCTCCGGGCCGTACGCCGTCAACGGAACGTGGGCTTGGAGATACAATCCCGCCGGCACCGTCATTACGTTGGCCGTGGGGTAAACGGATAAATTTCCTACTTGCACGCGGGTACCGTACCGGTTGGAATGGTTTCCGAATTCGAAACGCAGGCCGTTTTCGCCGGGGTTAATCTCGGGGAAGAGGTCAAACTCCCGGCGAAGTTCCCGGCACTCGGGAAAGTCGCCGGCGATTTCGATCGGTATTTTACCTATCGCTTTCATCCCGTTACAACGTTCCGGGCCATCTCGACCCACGCCGGTATTAAACGCCTCTTTTGGAGGTTGGTGGCGAAAAACACCGTGACGGCGTATACGAAGGCGCACAAGGATATGCCCGCTACCAAGTTCACCGGCGCGCCGAAATCGATCGACGAGCCGTATTTCAACACGACGCCGACCGCCGCCGCCGCGGCCCCTCCCAGCGCGGGCGAGGAAAAGCACCCGGCGAACGCTTTTCGATTCCAACCGCATATCTTTATTAGCCTGCCGGCGACCCACGTCGTCGAGAAGAAACTGGGGACCGTGGTCGCCACGGCCGCGCCGATAATCCCGTAATATTTGACCAGCGGATATATAATCACGGCCATCAAAACGAGTTTCACGAGAGCCGCCTTTACGGCTAAGTCGGGTCTTCCCATCCCGTACACGAAAGGCCCGATGTTGGCCCCGATCGTGCGCAGGAGCATGAATACGCACAGGATCCGCAGCGCCCCCGTGGCGCCGAGCCATTTCGTCCCGAACACCACCGCGATGAGTTCGGGCGCGAACAGGATAGCGAGGGTCGCGAAGGCGACGGCGAACACTACGGACGTCTCCAGCGTGATTTCGAAGCCGCGCAAAACAGCGCGTTTGTCGTCCTGCAGCCGCGAGTACGCCGGAAACAACACGTCGCCGAGAACGTGAGTTACGGCCGTTACCGGTACGTTGGCGAAGCCGTACGCGAGTTTATACAAGCCCAAAGCGGCAATCCCGGCGACGCGCCCCACGACGACGTTATCGCCCTGGGTTATCAAGTAGATGAGTATTCCCGATCCGAGGATGTGCTTCCCGAAGCCGAAGAGCTCGCCGATCTTGCGCCGCTCCAATTGTATTTTCGGCCGCCGCCTCGCGACCGCGAAAGAAACCACGGTCGAGAAGATCCCGTTGGCGATTATCGCGATAACGAGGCCCCAGACGCTCCTTAACCACACTAACGCGATGATCCCCACTATCACTTCCACCACCGGACCGGATCCGCGGTAGAGGTTCCACTGGAGCATCTTCAAGTCGCGGCGCCGAAGGACTACCGCGGGGTTGGCCGCTCCGGTAAAAACGGAAGTAACCGCTAGGACCATAACGACCGGTACGACGCGCGGATCTTTGAAAAGCCATCCCGCCGCGGGCGCGGCGGCCAACATCAATAGGAAAAGTAAAAATCCCCGTATCAGGTTGAAAGTCCAAACGCTGTCCAGATAGCCGCCGGGGTCCTCCGATTTCTGTACGATCGCTTCCTCGAAACCCGTCCGCGAAAAAAGTTCGACAACTCCCGAGACCAGGAGCGCCACGCCAAGCAAGCCCAGGTCCTCCGGGAACAATATCCTCGCGATGACTACGGATTTGCCGAATAACCCGATCTTAATGATTATGTTCGAGCCGAAGGTCCAGGCGAGACCCCGCGAGGCTCTCCTCTTAATTTCGCCTCCCCGCGTTTTATCGGATGTGGTTGCGCTCATGTCGGTTTGTTAGGTCCTGCGTATTAACGACGCTCTTCAAGTGAACCCGCGCGCTTAGGTCGAAGATCCGCCAATAGCCAAAGGTAGCCGCGGGCATTTGCTCGGTCGGAACCTCATCGCGACCAGCCAGGATATAACGTACGCCGATCTCCCGCCCCCAGGCCGCGGCCTCGTCATAATTCGCATCTATAGGCAGGACCGCCGCGGGGATACCCGTCTTCCAGTTGAGCTCCCACGGGTCCCGCGCCATAACCCCTTCACCCGCGTTGACTTTACCCTCCAGGAATTCCACTGCCGCGGCGTAACCCGGGACCGCATAAACCGGGTTATCCTCCCGGTGATAGACGTTCGCGTAGTAGGCGGCACCATATAAGAAAACGACAGTACCGAATACGACTATTTTTACCGCGGTCGCGAAACGCCGCTTCTTACCGAAAACCTTAGCCAAAACGTTCTCGAAACCCACAAGCGCAAAAGGGAGAAGAAATAAATAAGGAAGCAACATAAAACGTTGTAAATTCATCGCCGACCAGCTCAAGCCGTAAAATACGAATACTAAAGCAGCTACAACGAGGTACCGAGCCTGCCGCCTGGAAGGGGCCGCGAAGAGCACGAACGGCGAAAGTAAGCTCAAAAATTTATACCCGGTTAACTCTTTGACGTAATTATAAAAATTCCTTAAGACGTTAGTAGCTATCGCGGGTAAATGTTCGGGCACAAACGCCAAGGTCATCGGCGCTTTAAGCGCGGCAAGCGACCGCGAATATGCGGCAGAGTCCACGCCCCAAGTCTTTCCAAAATGTAACGTGTATAAAGGGGACCCGTTATGCGTGTAATTGATATACGAGTACGGACCTATCACGGCCGCAAAGCCGATACAAGAGTAGAAAACACCCGCTAGCCGCGTATGCCGCGGCCGCAGGAAAAACGAGACCAGGAACAACGCCCCGGCCTCGTAACGCGTTAACATCGCCACGCCGAATATGCTGCCCGTTATCAAGGCCTCTAAGGGTTTCTTCTCGCGACCGACTAAAAAAACGCCGGCCAGTATCAACGGGAGAAATAAAACTTCTGACATATAATCCGCGGCGTTGGCTATCAAATTAGGGCTAAATACTAAAAGAATTGACGCCCATAGCGCGACGCGCGGCGAGAAATCTTTGCTTACGCAATATATAAATAGGATTATTAGGGCAACCGAAACGGTAGCTAAAACACCTTTCATCCCAATATCGCCGCCGAGGGCCAAACCCGTCGCGAGCATAAACGGATTACCCGGCAGCCTTTCCCCCCAAGCAGGTCGCACCACCGGTTTAGAATCAAAACAGTGCCACTTAAGCGAAATTACGTAACCGTCGCGCGTGGCTAAATGGCGCGCGATGTTGACATATTCGACGGCGTCGTCGTTAGGACTGTGCTCGGGCACGACGACACGCACGGCCAACGCTACGCCGCTTATTGCGACGACGGCAGCGACAAAAGTAAATTTCTTAACTTTCGCCCGCGTAAAAACACGGTCATAAACCGTGGTCAGAGAAAGCGGCTCAGCTATTTTGACAACACCCATATCGCCATTTCCCGGCCCGGCTTTAACGTCCCGCCACGGCCCTCTCCGCGGGGGTACGTTCCGGTTGAGCGGGCAAGTCGGAATAAGAACGGACCGGATGATTTATGCACGCCGATACGATAAACATCGGCCGGCGCCGCACTTGATTGTAAATCCGGATAACGTACTCGCCGAGGATCCCTATCCCGAACGCGTTCAGCGCTCCGAAAAAGGAGGCGGTCAGGAGGAAAGAGGCCCAGCCCGGGATCGCCAGATCCGTAAACAGTTTATGGTAGATCGCGAACGCCGTAACGCCCCCGCAGGTCGCCATGGCGAGTATGCCGATCAGGATAAATATCGTTAAAGGAAACGTGGAAAAAGAGATGATCGCGGTTTGCGCCAGGCGGAAAAGGCCCAGAAAACTCACCCTCGGCGTATCGTCGTACCTGACGCCGCGTTCGACCTCGATTCCTTTCTGTTTAAAGCCCACCCAGCTTCTCAGGCCGGAATAATAGCGGTCCCGCTCCGGCAACGAGTTGAGGTGCCCGCACACGACCCGATCGATCAATCCGAAGTTCCCGGCGTCGAGAGGTATTTCGTCGTTCGCCACCACCCCCAAAAACCGGTAAAAAGCGCCGAACGAAAAGCGCTTGAGGAAGCTCTCCTTACGCTTGACGCGGACGGCGTACACGATGTCGTAACCCCGGCGCCACTCCTCGAGAAAGCGGCGTATCGCCTCGGGATCGTCCTGCATGTCCGCGTCCATAACAACCACGGCGTCGCCCGTTGCGTACTCCAAGCCGGCCTGGACGGCCGCCTGGTGGCCGAAATTTCGGGAGAGGTGTACGACGACGACGTTGCGATCATGCGCCGCGAGCCGATCCAGGATCGCCGCCGACCCGTCCGCGCTGCCGTCGTTCACGAAGACGAACTCGGGCGTTACACGGGCGCCGCGCAAAACGTTCAAAACGGTCCCGTAAAGTTCGACCAGGATCCCG
>JAZGGY010000249.1:0-4186 GCA_036480675.1 bacterium
TCGGCCGCCATTACAAAGTAGCGGACCCAAACCCGATACGTCGTGGGGCAGTAGGCCGTTCGTTTTTTGCCTAAGCTTTCGCCGACGAGGCGGAAGCCCCGGTGCTCGTAACGCTCCCACGGCGCCCCGGGCGACTTTTCGTTGACGTTGACTCGGCGGGCTTGGTAGATGAAACCGTACGGAACGAGCCGGGCGCCCCACGCGTGCGCCCCCCCCTCATTGGTATTGTAGTAGAAGGGCCGGTTCGCATTCCCCGACAAGAGGTCCCTCCGGAACGCGAGCCACCACCTCGCCGCGGCGTCGGGGTCGACGATGAAGCGGGGGGCCCGTTCGGTGGCCGCGAATTCGCTTCGTATGACGTTGCGAGGGTCGACGACGACCACGTCCGGGCGCCGGCCGTGGACGAAGCGGAAGTACGATTGTCCGAAGAGCCCCTGGCGGCCGTAAAAGGGAAAGGCGGCGATGCCGCGGTACCCGAAGGTGCGGAGGCGGTTGCGACCGTGCTCCGCGGGGAAGGTGAAGCCGCGCAGGTCGGCCTTCGACAAATTGGCCAGGCACGGATAGGCCGGGAGCAGCACGAGCAAGGCCGTCGCCGCCGCGGCGAGCCGTCGGCGTCGTATTTTGCTTATTAAAATAAGCGCCGCGCCGGCCGCGAACGGCGCGCATATCAAAAAGAACGATAAATACCATACCTCTATCTCGAAGACTTGAATGGGCGTCAAAAGGCCCACCAGCGGCAGCATCGTCGCCGGCCCGACGACGGCGGCCAGGACGGCCAGCATCCCCGCGTACGGCGTCCGCAACTTGAGCAGCCACACCAGGCCGACGGCGGCTAACGCGCCCGCGCCCGGGCCGAATTGCAACAGCGACAGCTTGCCGAGCTCCCACGCGTGATAGCCGAGGTAGCGGTATCGGGGCCAGAATATCGTCCCGAACTCGCGCCGCCGGACGTGGTCCCAAAAACGCGGCAGGTCCGCCGGGACGCCCCAGTTGAGCGGCGGCTCGCGGGAGGCCCGCAGCGCCAGGTACAGGTAGACCGAGACGCCCAGCACCAACAGCGCAGCGGCGTTGGCGAGCAGGCGGCCGCCGCCCGCTGTCGCGCGTAGTTTGAACCATAGGTAGGCCAGGAGCGGCCCCGTCGCGACGAAGGACAGGGGGTGGTTGGCGGCGGCCAAAGCCGCGGCGAAGGCGGTGGCGTAGAACCACCGGGCGTCGCGCCGGGCGTTGCACCGCGCGCCGCACCACAGCGTGGCCGCCAGCGCCGCGGCGTTCAGCGCGTACACCTCCGTGATTACGGCCTGCGGCCAGAACGTCGCAGAGAAGGCGAAGAGGCCTCCCGCGGCCCACGAACCGGCCGCCAACAGGCCGCGGTTTTTTATGACCGGCGCGAGGAGTTCCCACGTCAGCAGGAAGATGAAGGCCGAGGCCAGCGCGCCGAAAGTGGCCGAGGCGACGTTGATACGCCACGCGACCTCGCCGAACGGCAAGTACGTGAAGAGGTGGCCGGCGAGGGTCTGGAGGGGGTAGCCCGCGGGGTGGTCGACGCCCAGAACGGCGCACCCCAGCGCGAACTCCATCGAGTCTTCGAAAGTGAGCGACGGCGCGAGGGTGTAGAGGTAAACGACGAACGGAACGACGAAGGCCGCGGCCAGGCCGACGTTGCGCCACAGCGTCGCGCGTCTTTGGGGTGCGTTTGTTATTTCCGACGCCACAGGTCCTTATCGTAAATCTTGGCCCGAGTTCCGTCAATCTAAAAAAATCGACGCGCCAACTCCTCGTGAATAAAAAAGCCGCCCCTCGGGGCGGCTTCTCGTTCTTTCTTCGGTGCGTCAGCGGAACAAAGCCTTCACCTTACCCACGGACGCGGGCGCGACGGCGTAGTCCGGCTCCCAGGCGACGAGTTGGTAACAATATTCGTTGCCACCTGGGTCTGTGTTGTCGTAAGTCCATAAATATTCCCCGTCCCAGCACGCGGGGTACCGGGCGCCGGTATGGCGCTGGTAAAAGCGGTAGTCGAAAGTATGGCCCGGTGCCTTATAGACGTAAAAAGTCAGGGGGAAAACGTCGCCGTTGAGCTCGAAGAGGCGCGGCCCTCCGGGGAGGTCGTCGACGTAACATATACCCGGGGCGTATTGATATGAGTTCCGGAACGACGAAACGACGGAACCGGTCGACGTTACGCGGAAGACGTAATAGTAAACGTCGCTCAAGGATATCCAAAAATACTTCCCGTCCCACTCGAGCGCGCGTAATGGGTTGTTGAATTTGGAGAGGGGGTACGAACCCACTACGCTCATCGTGGGCGGGGATATTTTTAACAGCCTGGGGGGTGGGCGGTAATTGTACGACGTCCAGAAATAACTGCCGTCGTACGTTAAGCCCCAATAGGAGCCAATATGGGGGTAGAACTCGAACGTTCGGACGACGGAACCGCCGGGGTGTATCCTCTTCGCCATATACCCGCCGGAATACATCATCCATATATAACCGTCGGCGTACGCCATTCCCGTCGGCATTAAATGGTTTACCCGCGCCGGAAACGAGTTTACGATCGAACCTAACCTGGAAGCCGAAGCCGCGGCCACTCCCGCCAGGAGCGCCGCGGCGATTATTCTTGCGATTCTATTTCCCATTGTCGCCCTCCTTGTATTGTGAGCGCCAGATATTTCTATTGAAAGTTTACCCGTTCGAAATTAGTTTGTCAAGTTTATTATTGACATCCGACGGCAGTTATAATAATATCGGTCTGACGGGAGGTACCACCTATGAAAACGAAGAAGATAGCAGCCGCAGCCGCCGTTGCGCTAATCGCCCCGGCCGTTGCGGCGTTCGCGCTTACGGGCGAGGTGCCGGCCGCGCGGCTAGATGGCGGCGCCAACGACATCCACGACGTCAATAAGTTATGGCTATACGTGAACGTATTGTTGAACCTCGGACCCTACGGCTTCCCATCCCCGTATTCCGGCGACGCCAACTACCCCGGAGGGGCGGCCGAGGGGAACCTGGCGTACGGCGGGCCCTGGGTCGGGACCGCGGCGTTCGGCGCCCCGCGCGTTATGAATTACCTCGATACACAGGCGTTGGAACTCGACTGGGCCCCGGCGCAACCGTGCGTGTATTGGAGCGACGAAGCGACGTGGAACAACGTCCCCAAAAAAATGGGTCCGTACTCGGATTTGGACTCCTTCCTCGGAGCCGACGACCGCGGCGCGAAACAAAATAGGATCGGCCTCGCCTTCCAGCAACACGGCATGTCCTGGGAAAAAGACCCCAACCGCGACTTCGTACTCTTCAAATATTACATATATAACCGCTCCGGCCGCGACTTAAACGATCTGCGGGTAAGCTTCGTTTACGACCTCGACATACTTCGCCGTAGCACCACGGAAGACGATTTCGTCGGCGTCGACGTCGAGCGGAGTATGGTCTACAGTTACAACGAAGGCCCCCGGCCGCCGTACATTGGAATCCGGCTAGTGGACGGGAAAGCTACGGGCGGCCACGCGTTCTTGTGGGATAGTACGCCGCTCAACGATAACGACCGCTGGAAGGAAATGCTCAAGGCCGAGTGGAAGAAGACGGGATACGCGGAAGACTGGGTCGCGGTTTTAAACTCCGGGCCCTATAGCGTGGCCGACAAACGCCGCTTCTCGATCGGCCTGGCCGTCGTCGGCGGCATGAGTCTCGAGATGCTGCAGATGCACGCCGACGCGGCCTATAAGAAATATTGGGAGATATATACCGGCCTGACCGAATTCACGGCGCGGGCGACGCCGCGGGGCGTATCGCTGAGATGGGTTCCCGACCGCCCGTACGCGGGGTACAACCTCTATCGCGCCCAGGCCGAAGATGCCTATGCCAGGGTGAACGGGGTGCCCATAACGGGTAGGGCGCCGTTTGAATATCTGGACGCGGGCCTTCCGCGGCCGCGGACCTATTGGTACAAGCTGGAGGCCGTGGCGGCCTCGGGCCACAGCGAATGGTTCGGGCCGGTGGAGGTGGAGCTGCCCGAAGCGCGGAAAGCGTCTTTCGCCGTAGCCGGGCCGCGGCCCAACCCCGCGCGCGACAAAGCCGTATTCTCGATTACGCTCGAGGCGCCGGCGGCGGTGACGCTCGCGGCCTACGACGTCAGCGGCCGGCGCGTCGCCTCGGTCCCGCCTGTCGCGCTTGACGCCGGCGAGAACGT
>JAZGGY010000250.1:0-6088 GCA_036480675.1 bacterium
ACCAGCGCTTTCCATTTCGACGGCGGTTGGTGGACGTATTACCCGCTGTCCGCGGGCGGCGAAGTGGACCACTGGGTATTTCCCAACGCCGAGGCCGGCTGGGCGGTTTCCTACGACACCGGTTACTGCTACAACTGGAGTTCGGAAATGGGAGGCTGGATACTCGAGCCACACCCCCTCTACGACGCCACCGCCTTCTACTTCAATGCCGACGGTTCGGGCCTCTACGCCGATTACGTGATTATCCCGCCGGTAACCGAACGCACGAACATCTATCGCCGCCTACCCGGCGAGCAACCGAGTTATGAAAGGATCTTCGCCACCGACCAACGGCGCCGCCTTACGGCGTGCGACTTCTTAGCGCCCGACTATTTCTTCTTCGCGGGGCCGAACGCGGCTTTCGAGATCAAGGGCGACGACGTTAACGTGCTGGGGTACGTGCCCTCGAGCGAGCTCGGCGACGTACGCGCCGTAAGCATCGCCGCCGAACGCGACGTATGGGGCATAATGGGAAAGAGCCTGTACGCCGGGCCGTCGTTCATCGTTCACAAGAAATAGTAACCGGTTCTTTTTCGCGATAACAAGGCCGGCGTCCAACGCGCCGGCCTTCGACGTTACCCCGTCGAACCCCCGAAGCTCACTACGCCTTCAGAAGCCTGTCGTAAATCGCCCGCGCCTGCGCGGCGTCGCGCGCGCCGTATATGAGGGCGCGGCCGTCGCGGAATATTACCGCCGAGACGTCGACGTCGTTCACAAAGAGAAGGTCGCCCGTCCTCTTGACGACCCGGCCGCGGGACAGGCGCTCGGCTACCGCCTCCAGCTCGAAGGCGGCGGCGCCGCCGAAGACCTCGAACGCGTCTCCGCCGCAACACCGGCTCACGTACGCGGCGACGGCGGCGTCGAGGAACTCGAACTCCCGCCCGCGACAGGCGGGGCAGTCGTCGCCGCGCTTAACGTCGACGGTAGTAACGTAGCCGGGGTCCGCGACGCGGCTCAACCGACCCGCCACGGCCGCGCCCTCGCCCCGCAAAAGGGCAAACGTCAGCGCGGCACCCAACGCCGCCGTAGCGGCCACGGTCGCCGGCGACACGCCCGTCCGCGCGCACGAGCCGGCGTCGTCCAGCGCCGCGGGCGGCGCTAACAGGCACCGCAGGCACGGCCCCGCGCCCGGGACGACGGCCATGACGGCGCCCAGGACTCCCTCCGCGCCCTGGTAGACCAGCGGGACGCCCGCCTTCACCGCGACGTCGTTGAGCAAAAAGCGCAACCGATAATTGTCGGAGCCGTCCACCAGGACGTCCAGGCCGTCGGCGAGTCGGGATATATTATCGGCGTTGGCGAAGGCGACTACGGCCTCGGCCCGGACGTCGCCGTTGATGTCGGCGATACGGCGCGCGGCCGCTTCCGCCTTGGGTATGAGTTCCGCGGCGTCGCGTTCGTCGTATAGCTGCGTTCGATGCAGGTCCAGCACGTCGACGACGTCGCGGTCGACCAGACGAAGGTGCCCGACGCCCGCGCGCGCCAGGATCTGGGCGTGGGCCGCGCCGGTGCCGCCGACGCCGAAGATGCCGACGCGGCCGGCGCGGACGCGGGCCTGCCCCTCCACACCCCACAGGATTTCCTGGTAGCGATACTTCTCCACGGGGCGGGTCATCGCTAGCGCGTACCCCGTGCGAGATGCCGCAAGAACCGCCGGCCCGAGCGCCACGTCCGCTTCAACTCGGCCGGGCTGGTGAGGACCTGCGCGAACTTGCGAGCGAGGTAACCGAACGACAAATAAAATTCGCGCCGGGCGCGGTCGCAGAACGCGACGAGCTCCGCCGCCGGGAGGTCGGGGCGGTCGACGACGCAGTTGTGCTGGCCCTCGGGAGTAAGCCAATCGGCGAAGGAACTCGCGCGAAGGTAGTCGTGTTTCTCGGCCCAGCGGTACAGCGCCGTCCCGGGATAGGCCATCACCGGGAAGAACTGCGCCGTGTCCGGTTTGAGCTTTTTGGCGAAGGCCAGCGTCGCCTCCATCGTCTCGCGCGTCTCGCCAGGGTTGCCCACCATAAAACAGCCGTGGATCATTATTCCGGCTCGAGCCGCGTCCGCGAAGAACCGTTCGATGCGCGCGCGGTCGATACTTTTTTTCATGCCGCCCAGCATCTCGTCGCTACCGCTCTCTACCCCCACGCACAATAGGCGGCAGCCGGCCCGCTTCATAAGCTTAAGCATCTCGAGGTCGAGGTCACAGCGGGCGTTGGCGCTCCACTTAAGCTTAAGGCCGGCGGCGGCGATAGCCTCGCACAACTCTCTGGTGCGCTCGTGGTCGACGGAGAACGTGTCGTCCTCGAACATCACCTCGCGGACGTCGGGCCAGGTCCGGCGTATGTAGCGCAACTCGTCCACCACGGCGGATACGGCTCGAGGCCGATAGGAGTGGCCGGAGAAGGTCTGGGGGTAGACGCAATAGATGCAGCGGTTGGGGCATCCCCGCGCCGAAAGTACGGTCACGATGGGATAGAGGCTGTGGGCGTAGAAGTATTTGCGCACGTCGAGGAAGCGGGCGTAGGTCTCGGCGACGAAAGGCAACCGGTCGGGGTCCTCCGGCACGCGGTCGGGGCCCGCGACGACGTCGCCGTCGTGCCGCCACGTCACGCCGGGCACCCCGGCCGGGTTCCCTCCCCCGGCCAGAACGTCGGCCAGCTCCAGAACGGTCCGCTCGTACTCGCCGCGCAGCACGCCGTCGAGCCACGGGTACTCGCGCAGCGTCTCCTCCGGAAGGGCGGACACGTGCGGTCCCACCAACACGACCTTCAGCTCCGGCCGCCGGTCTTTGAGCGCGCGCGCGACGCCGGCATCGTTCGCGATGCTGGGGGTGCTGGTGGCTACGACGGCCAGCTCGGCGGCGACGTCGTCCACGACGCGCTTGAGCGTCCAGCGCTCGTCCGCGGGAGCGTCGACGAGGTTGACGTCGTGGCCGGCGGAAGCCGCGGCGCCGGCGGCGTACGACAACCACATCGGGTAATAAATGGTCCCGCTTTTGGTTACCGCCGGGCTCCGTTGTTCGCGCGAAAATTTGGGTAAGAAGGGGGGATTTAAGAAAAGTATTTTCACCGTGGCCCCACCCCGGCAATCATTTCTCGACGACGCTGATGATGAAACGGCCGCAGGACTCGCACCGGTACAGCTTCCCGCCGGCGGCCAGCTCGGCCACGACTTTGGCCGGCACGTTTACGAAACAACCCTGGCACACGCCCTCGGCCGCGGCGGCGAACGCGCTCCCGCCGTAGCCCTCGAACAGGCGTTCGTACCCGGCGCGGACGGGCTGCGACAAGGCCGGCAGCAACCGCTTGCGCTTCTCCTCCACCTCGATGATTTGGATTTCTACGTCTTTCAGGCGTGCTTTCGCCTCCTCGTTGGCGGCGGCGACGTCGGCCGTGAGTTGCTCCAGCGCGCGCCGCTTCTCGTCGACTTCGAGTTGCGTCCTCTCGATCTCGTCCAAAAGCTCGAGCAGTTTGTCCTCCATGCCCGAGATACTTTCCCCGGTGACGGCGATCTCGTGCTGCAGGCTCTGGTATTCCTTATTGGTCTTAACCGAGTCCAGCTGCGTCCGGTACTTCCCCAGTAGCTGCGTCTTATCGTCCACCTCCGCTTCGAGGCGCCGGCGCTCGCGCTGCGCGTTCTCGAAATCCCTCTGGAGCTTTTCGAGCTCGTCCCGCCGGGCGGCCAGGTCCACGTCCCTTTCCTCGGCTTCGGAGGGCAACGACGCCGCGAGCGCGTCGAGTTCTTTTTTACGAACATCCAGTTCCGCCAGCGCTACTAGCGCGTCGTAATCGCTCAGGCCTTCCATACGTTACGCCCTCAATTCAAGAGGTGCCGCAAGCGCAGCACGAGCTTGGGGTTTTTCAGCAAAGCCTTTAAGAAGGTGGCGAATATCTCGGACGACTGTATCTTGCTCACTTCCAGCTTGTCGCGCAATATCTCGATCGTATCGTCGATCTCGCCGTCCTCCATCGCCAAAATCACGCGGCGGACTTTGTAACGCCGTTTGTACTGCCGGCCGTACGTATCCATCCATTCTTCCTGGTACCCCTCCAGCTCCCGCGCCAGGTTGCCGTTCTCCAAACCCCGGCTAATAGCGCGCGCCGCGAACTGCCCCGCCATCAGCGCCTGGCAAATCCCCTCGCCCGAGAACGGGTCCGATTGCCGCGCCGCGTCGCCGACGAGCGCGACGCAGTCGTTTCTTATTTTCGGCAGGGGCTTGCAGGCCGGGACCGCGCCGGACCGCACGGCGACGACCTTAGCGCCGGGAAAGCGCTTGGCGACGAAAGCGTCGAGGTAGTGGAAGGGGCCGCGGCCCGCGGCCTCCGCGGGAGTAATGCCCACGCCGACGGCGTGCAGGCCGTCACCCTTCGGGAATATCCAAGCGTAGCCGCCGGGAGCGAGACACCGCCCCAGGAAGAAATGGACATAGTCGGGGAACTCCTCGCGGGCGCCGGCCAATATATACTCGGCGCAGACGTTCATGTCGGCCGGCGGTATCGCGGTAGCGAGGCCCGCCGCCCGGCCCACGACGGACTCGACGCCGTCCGCGCCCACCAGCGCGCGGCAGGAAACGGTCCGCCGCAACCGGCCTTCGCATACGACGTCAACCTCCGCGCCGCCGCCGGTAATCCGAACGTCGCGGCCTTCCGCGCCAAGCAGCGTCGTCGCGCCGGCCTCCGCGGCCCGGGCGAAAAGGCCGCGCTCGAACACCTCGCGGTCCAGTACGTACCCCACGTTCGGGTAATCCCGCCGGACGGTGATGCCGGAGGGCGAATGGCCCACGCCGCCGTTGACGACGGCGCTCACCCACTTCTCGTCCAGCTCGAGCAGCGACTCGAACTTCTTCCGGGGGACGCCCTCGCCGCAGCGCACCGGTTGGCCGACCTCTCTCTTGCGCTCGAGCAGCAGCGTCTTCACGCCGTCGCGCGCCAACGACAGCGCCGCCGCGGAGCCGGCCGGCCCCCCGCCCACGACGACCGCGTCGTATTCCCGTCCGAGCGTCTCTTCCGCGTACGAAGCCATATCGCTATAAAAAGAGCTCCCAGTACGTTCCGACGAAGAAAACGAAAATTAAAAATTTGAACATCCGCGCCGTAGAACCCGCCAACAACGGGTCCGGTTCGGGGCGGCGGAGATTTAGGATCGTATAGAATATCATAAGGCCGCCCACGGCCGCTACGAATGTCAGGTACCGGCGGGAGTATTCGCCGACCCAATACGGGACGATCGCAATCGCGGTCGCGGCGAGCGCGAACGCGCCCGCCACCCATACCGGGAAGCGCCCGCCCGCGGCGGCTATGGTCTTCCGGCCCACCACCTCGTCGCCGTCTCGGTTCTCGACGTCCCGAAATACGCTCGCCGACAGCGCGACCAACCCGCCCACGGCCACGGCCACTACCGGCGGTTCCCCAGCGCCGCCGAAAACGAACCATCCGTAGAATACCGGCAAGGCCACTACGCTCGCGGCGACGACGTTACGGGCGAAGTACGCCTTATCGAAAAAATAGTTGAACAATAATACAATCGCCGCCGTAAAGAACGCGGCGGCGAAGGTTCGCAGGCCGAGGTAAGCGGCCGCGGCCAGGCCGGCCGCGAGCAATATGAAGCCCAACCACTTCGCCTCGCCCGGCCGAACCAGGCCGCGCGCGATGGGGTTGCCGGGGCTCGCCAATACCCGCGTGCGCCGGTGGTACCAATCGCCGTTGACGAAGGCGCCGGCTATGACCGTCGCGACGGCCGCGGCGGTTAACGCCACGTCGAAGCGAAAAGCGCCGCCCGCTAACCAAGCGCCCAGGCTCGCGCCGGCGAAAGCTACTCCCCAATCCCCGGGCCGCACCAAACGCAGAAAGCCCAGCACCGCGGCGTTAGTGTCCCGGTTACGAACCATCTTCTCTCCGTTCGGCGCGACCCGGCGCGACAGCCACGGCCCTAACGACCCCGAGAGGACGACGCGAGCTTGGCCCGCGTATACAATATCCTGTGGATCGCCGTAAAATGCGTCAACGCCGCCAAAAGTACCAGCGTCGCCAAAGCGCCGTATCCCCCCACGAGGTAACCCAAC
>JAZGGY010000251.1:0-2885 GCA_036480675.1 bacterium
GGATGCACGCGCCGCACGCGATGCAGTCTTCGGTTATCTTGTATGCCATTTTTCGGCATTCCTCCTTTTAAAGCCTTCACCCGGCTAATATGTTCAATATGGCGTCCTTTACCCGCCGAACGCCGGAGCAAACGTAGCAAAAAAGGGTCCCGCCGTCAAGCGGAAATTGCGGCTTTTCACCTCGCTCCCCACCTCCCTCCAGCGCCTGCCACCCCGGCCATTTGTTTGCCCTTTACAAAAAGCCGCTGAAATACTATAATCGCCGGAAATTAAAATCAAACGAGAGGTACGACCTTATGCTCAATGTTAGCGGAGAAGTTTTCAAAAGGTACGGGCGCGTCTACCAACCGGGCGAGGTAGTCGTCCGGGAAGGCGACGTGGGCGAAACGATGTTTATAATCCAAACGGGCGAAGTCAGGATCCACAAACGAATTCGCGAACGCGAGACGACGTTGGCCGTCCTCAAAGCGGGCGATTTCTTCGGCGAGATGGCGATTATCGATAAGGAACCTCGTTCTGCCAGCGCCACGACGGCGGCCGAATCCAAAATCCTGGTGCTCTCCAAGGATATATTCGAGTCGCAGATAAAGACGAACCCGAAAATAATAATGTCGATCCTTAGAAAAATGAGCGAACGCCTACGCGCCGCCGACCGACAGATTAAAACCCTCCTCATGCGCGACAACCATTCCCGCGTGACGGGTACGCTTCTGCTGCTAATGTCCAAGCGGGGGACCCCTTCCGAACAGGGCGTCGTGATGGATCGCAAAGAGACGCTCGAAGAACTAGTTAGCATGACGGGCTTGCCGTTGGAAAAAGCCGAGGAAGTGCTGGAGACGTTGCGTCGAGCCGGAATCGTCAGGTTCGAGAACAACGTTATGATGGTCAAGTCGGCCGACAGCCTGGAACGTTTTATGAACTACTTGGAGATGAAAGAAGAGTTCGGCCTATAAGGCTCTTAACCCCTCGTGAGCGTTGGGCGAATTTAAATACATCCTACTGTGGTTGATCGCCGCGTTTTTAATCGCGGACTATCCGCTACAATCGAACTTAGTCTTCCAGATCCGCTATAGATACAAGTTCGGGGGGTTACTGCACGTCGCCATTCACGCCCTGGCAGGCCTTTTCCTAATATACCCTTTCCTCGTTCACTGGCAAATTTGGGTCGCGTTCGGCGCCACGATCGTCCTCCACTATTTCATCGACACCGTAAGCAAAACCAACATCTTAATGTGGCTCGCCGACCAGGCGGTGCACGTCGCGTTGATCGCGGGCGTGGCGCTTCTTTGCCGGAACCTGCAACCGGTACCGCTGCCCGAAGTCGTCGCGAAGTACTACTTTAACGTACCTTTCGCGTTATACGTAATAGGTTACCTGGCGGCGACGTTCGCCGGGACCATTCTCGTCTTTTTCGTAAAGGTGACGTTCCAAAAAGACTACCAAACTCGCCCCATATTACTTTACGAAAAAACTACCGGCGTCTTATCCCGGGCCATAGTCGTCACCGCGATAATACTGGGTTTCAAACTCACGCCGGCCTTCTTCTTCGTCGCGCCGGTTCCTGACCTACTCCGCCTCTACCAGGTAGTAACGTTGCGGGGCGAGGAGCGTCACTATAAAGACGTATACCCCGCCGACGTACTAATCTCGTTCCTATACGCCGCAGCCATCGGCGTCGCCCTCGCTTTCGTATAAATTATGCCGACGAGAATAACCGTAATAACGGCCCTGGCCGTCGCTTCGGCGGGAATTGCCTTCGGTTTAGGAAGGAACCCGGGCGGCGACGCCGGCGCGGCCGCCGGCTGGGGGCTGGGAGCGCGGGCGGAAGCCTTGGGCCGAGCGTACGCGGCGCTGGCGGACGACGCCGCGGCCTTGTATTGGAACCCGGCGGGCTTGGCCGCCCTGGAGCGCACCGAGTTCGCCTTCGCCTACGGCGCCCCCTTCGGCGACGTGGACGACGTAACTTTGGGCGACGCGGTCGTAGCGAAGCCGCTGCTTTACTCCATGGGAGAGGGAGCGGGCGGCGGCGGCTCTCTGGGGACGCTCGCGGCGGCGGTAGCATTCCGCCGGGCGGGCGGTATACGCGAGGCTAACGAAGCCGGCCCCACCGGCCGCACCTTCGCCAATACCGACGTCGAGCTGTACCTGGGCTATGCTCATACGTTGGGGGCTAAAGGGGCTTTCGGCCTGGCCCTTAAAAACATTACCCGGGGCGTCGCCGACTACAGCGACTCCGGCTTCGGCCTGGACGTCGGCGCTACTTACAAGCCCCTCGGCGACCTCACGTTGGGTACCGTCTTCCGGAACGTCATAGCTCCCAATTTCCGGTTAAAAGCGTTGAAAAACGCGCCGCCGTTGACGCTCGAGGTCGGCGCGAGTTACAACTGCTTTAACGTAGTATCGCCGGTGGCGTCGTTCGAAATTACGCGAGAGGCGTTTTACGACGTCGGCGTCGGCGTAGAGATTACGCCCGTTGAATACGTCGCCCTCCGCGGCGGGTACTACACGGGCGACGAAAGGCCGCGGGCGGGTCTGGGCTTCGCCCTGGGTAATTTCCGCTTCGACTACGGCTTGCGTATCGGGGGACCCTTGGGCGATTCGCACCTGGCCTCGGTATCGCTGCTCTTCGGCGGCGCGGAACCCCCGCTCGACGTCGTCATACCGGAAGAGGAGGGGTACATCGAGTTCGAGCCGGAAGAAGAATCCTCGTCCGAAGAGGAAGGCGCCGAGGGCGAAGAGGAAACTACCCCGGGCATACCCGGAATTGACGAATTATTCGAGGAGAGTTCGGAAGGGCCATGATAACGGCGAGGGCGGGCCGGCCGCGCCTAACGGCGGCGCAACGGCCTTTGAACCAATAAAAAGCCCCCGAACGGGGGCTTTGT
>JAZGGY010000252.1:0-2933 GCA_036480675.1 bacterium
GGCGCCCGGGCCCTCGAGCTCGGCTACGCCCGGGAAGTTACGCTGCTCGCGCCCGACCACGCCGCCGCGGAGGCCGCGGCGAAAAAGGCGGCCGTGGACCTCGGCCTGTTCACGTTGGTGGACCCCACCGAACGCGAGGTGCGCGAGAAGACCGCGGCGGCTTATTTCGAGGTGCGGGAACGCGCCGGCATTACCGTCGAGGAGGCGTACGAGGCCGCGGCGAAACCGGTCTACGCCGGCGCGTATCTGCTGCGGGCGGGCGAGGTGGACGCGGTCGTCGCGGGCGCCGCGACGGCCACGGCCGACGTGATGCGCGCGGCCCTCTACCTCGTAGGCCTCACACCCGGCATTACCACCCTATCCACATTCTTCATCATGGCGACGGATAAGAAGGAGTTCGGCGAGGAGGGCGTCCTCTTCTTCGCCGATTGCGCCCTCGTCGCCTGCCCCAACGCCGAACAACTGGCGGAAATCGCCGTCGCGACGGCGCGCTCGTTCGAGCGACTCGCCGGCACGCCGGCCCGCGTCGCCATGCTCTCCTTCAGCACCAGGGACTCGGCGGAACACGAGTTGGTGGAAAAAGTCCGCAAGGCGGTGAAGCTCGCGCAAGAGAAGGCGCCGGGGCTCGCGCTGGACGGCGAGCTCCAACTCGACGCCGCGGTGGTGCCGGCCGTCGCGGCCCGCAAGGCGCCCGACTCGAGCGTGGCCGGCCGGGCCAACTGCCTCGTCTTCCCGGACCTGAACGCCGGCAATATAGGTTATAAATTAACGGAACGACTCGGCGGCGCCCGGGCCGTGGGGCCCATAACGCAAGGTCTCGCGAAGCCGATGAACGACCTCAGCCGCGGCGCCCGGGTGGACGACGTCGTCGACGTGATCGCCGTCGCCGCGGCCAACGTGGCCTAGAAGCGAGGCGGGGCCCGCGTAATCGTTCCGAGCGAAGGGCGACAAGGCGCTTAAGCCCCTTGTTCGGGCCGGCCCCAAGTTCGTCCCGTGCGTTTACGTCTTTCGGCGGCCTTGCTTTTTCGAATATCGGCTGCTATACTTTGCGGGTACGGGAGGCCCTATGTACGGAGAAAGGCGGATGTGGCGGGTGGCGACCCGGGCCGCGGTGGCGGTCGGCGGGGTCGCGTTTTTGTTTGGTGCGCTGACGTGCGGCGAGGCCCCGCGCGGGGAGTTGCCGCCGGCGTGGGAACTCCGCACGGCGCTGCCCGACAAATACTCCGCTATCGAGGCGCTGGCGGCCTGCGGCTCCGACCTCTATATTGCGACGCGCGAGGGGCTGGAGCGAATAATCCTGAAATACGACGGCCGGAGTTTCGTCAAAGTGTACACCGCTCCCGAGGAATACTACGAGTACGGCGTTTGGTTTAGGGATATGGCGTTCGTCGGCGCCAAGGGGTGGGCCGTCGGCGGGACCTCAAACCCGACGCCCCCGCCTTTCAATTTACCTTTCATGGTGCGGTTCGACGGCGGGAGGTGGGCCGAGGTCGAAATAACTGATAAAACGCTCGGTTCCCTTAATGAGATCCACCCGATAAACGAGGACGATTGTTGGCTGGCGGGAAGCGTAAACAGCGGCGTCGGCGGGCAACTCCTAAAATACGAGGGCGGCGAGTTTAAGAAATACCCGCGCGGGGGGGGTTACATCTGTTTTGCGCGAGATTCGGGGGTGATCTACCTCCCGAAATCCAGGCCCCAGCCATCCGTGTTCGTGAGCGCGGACGGCGGCGCGAGCTGGACGGAAGAGGCGTACGACGTCGACGACTTCGGGTACGTTTTCGAAAGCCTCGGCAGGGGGTGGGCGTTCGGCGAGGAGTTGCACCTGCTGGCCACGTACCGGAGCATGGTGTACGGGATCGCCCACCGCACCGGGCCGCCGGGGGAGGGCGTATACGGGCTGGCGTTCCTGGAGGTCAACGACCCGGCCTTCGGCGGCCTGCGGGCCCTGGCGTTCGACGACGCCGGCCAGGGCGTGGGCGTCGGTAAAAACGCCGCCGTATATTTCGACGGAACGCGCTGGCATCGGGAAGAACTGCGGGAGCCGGTCAATTTCGACCGCGTTACGCCCGCGGCCGGAAAGGGGTTCTGGGCGTCGGGCCGGGCCCTGTACAACCCCCACGGGCCGGCCGGGATTTACTTCCATCCGTGAAAAAACCGGAGGCTTAGGAATATGATACGGAGAGCCGCATTAACGTCGACCCTGCTAGGCGTTATCTTCGCCGGGAGTTGCGGCGAGCCGCTGGTTCCGCAACCCTCCCAGTGGGAGGAGAGAGCGCGTTTCCCGGGGGATATCAGAAGAGTCGAGGACCTCGCCTTAGATACAAACGGTTCCGTATATTTCGCAACCGAAGTACGGGACAACCGGGCCGTTATATACCGCTACGACGGATCGGCGTTAAAAGAAGTTTTCCGTTCGCTATACCCGGATAGTGCATTCTGGTCGGTAGGTTGCGGAGGCGGACAATTATGGGCGGCCGGGGCAAGGTATGACGGGACGAGAAGTTACGCGTATTGCGTCCGAAGCAACGACGGCGCTAAGTGGGCGGAGGTCGAGGTGCCGGCCGAGCTTGGCCTTGGGATTTTAGGCTCCGTTTACCCCGCGGCCGACGGTACGGTATGGTTATGCGGAGAGACCAAACAGGGCGGCGCCGTGTATACATACCGCGACGGCGACTGGAGGAGGCACGAGGAAACGGCCGGCGCGTACGCCTTAAGGCTTGCGGTCACGGCGCGCGGCCGGGCGTTCGTATACCACTATCAACATAAGGTCTTGAAGATGTTGATAAGCGACGACGGCGGCGCGACGTGGACGCGGGAAACCGTCTCTTTAGATAATCCGCAATTCAATTTCAAGCGGCCTTCGTCGTTGAAAATGGCTACCGCAGGCGATACCGTTTATTTATTGGGGCAATTAAACAGTAAGTTAGAGG
>JAZGGY010000253.1:0-7040 GCA_036480675.1 bacterium
GGGTTCTCCTTTAACACCGAATTATATGCGTTTTCAATCCCGAATATGTGTTTTTGGACAACGGCGTCTATGGCTCGTGGTGGACGGTCTATTTCGTAAGCCCGGGCACCAGCGCTCACGCTGGGCCTAACGTCGCGCCGGCGGGTGCGACCTGTTGTTTTTTTGGGTCCGGAGGGCCGCATGCCAAGGGTTCCTAATCCTTCCATTCCGTATCCTTTTCCGGGTGTAATATTTTTGGCGCCGGGATACGCGGTTTTAAAGCGGCCCGCCTTCAAGTTACCTATTCCAGGCGTTTTTTCGGTTTTCGTCGGCTCGTTGCGATCCGCGCTACAGACAACGATCGTGGTTCCTATCGCCGCCAACATCGCGCCGGCGGCGTAGCCGAGGAAGGCCGGGCGGAGTTTAGGGCTTATGCGGGTGTGGGCGACTATGCCCTCGAGGTGGGGAAGCGGGACCGCGGCTAGCATCGCTTCTTCCGCGGCAGTAAGTTTAAGGCCGATGGCTTTCGCAGCCTCGGCCCGTTTTTCGAAGAGGATTATTTTGAACGCCGGGTCGACGGCGGCCTTTTTTATGAGGACCTCCAGGCCGCGGGAAATATGGCCGGGGATTACTCCACCTTCCCGTACCGTAGCCTCGACGTCGGCGGCGCGGGTGATCGCGTCTTCGCCTTCGACGCGGTCGTTTCGCCGAATTTTCTTTTTTCCCATAACGTCCCCCTAATAAAAAGACCTGCCGAAGCCTCTTTCCAAATACCACATTTACATTATATCTGTATTTTCCGGCACTTGCAAGTTACAAAGGTTTTCGTTGGTAGTTTCGGCCACGTTGGGGCGGCGCGGCTTTCGACGTTGTTAATATCTCTCAATTAACTTGACGTATAGAGCCTTATATTCAGGAAGTTGCATTATTTACTTAAAGTCATTAATAAACATATAAATTGCATTACTCGCGGCTGGTGCCGGGGTCGGTAAGGTTCATTAGGTCGTCGAGATGGGGTGAAAAGAACGTCCGGCGAACCAGGTGGACGTCACCCCGTAGAATAGTATGTGGTTTCGGCGTGCCGTTAAAGCCACCTCTTCCGTCTAAAAAACGCCACCATCGACAAGGCGACAATAACCATGACCAGCCACAAGAGAGGGTAGCTCCAGTGCCACCCGAGCTCCGGCATGAATTGAAAGTTCATGCCGTAGATTCCGGCGACGAAGGTGAGCGGTATGAATATCGTCGCGATAATCGTGAGGACCTTCATCACCTCGTTCATCCTGTTGCTCACGGTGGAGAGGTAAAGGTCTAACATCCCGGAGAGGACGTCGCGGTACGTCTCGACGGCGTCTATGACCTGGATCGTGTGGTCGTAGACGTCTTTGAGGAAAACGCGGGTTGATTCTCGGACGAGGGGCGGGCCCCTTCTTTCGAAACCGTTGACCACTTCTCGCAACGGCCACACCGATTTGCGTAAGATAATCATCTCCCTTTTCATCTCGTGGATGCTTTGCAGCGTTTCCGGCTTCGGGTCTTCGATGAGGTCCTCTTCCAAAGAACCGACTTCCTCGCCGATTTGCTCGAGTGTTACGAAGTAATTATCCACGACGGCGTCGACCAGGGCGTACGCCAGGTAGTCCGATTGCAACTTGCGGATGTGACCTTTCGAATTCCTAATCCTATCCCGGACGGCGTCGAAGACGCCCCCCTCACGTTCATGAAAAGACAACACGTAGTTCGGGCCGAGTACCAAGCTGATTTGTCCGGTGCTCAAATCGCCGGTGTCGCGGTCGTAATCCAATATTTTAAGGACGACGAAGAGGTAGTCGCCGAAGTCCTCGGTCTTGGGGCGTTGGTCGGTATTGGCGATGTCCTCCAAAACCAGAGGGTGGAGGCCGAAGCATTCGCCGAGGTCCCTAAGGACGTCTACTTGATGTACGCAGTCGACGTTAACCCACGTTACGGTGGGTTTGTCGCGGAGAGGGCGGCAATCGGTTGGCGCCTGGACGGTCCTTTCTTCGTAAGATTTTTCGTCGTAGTCGATGACGGTAATCTTTACCGGCGCCGCATCTTTTTCGGGTTCCGCCACGAGCGTGCCCGGCGGAAGCCCCGCTTTTTTCGACATCTTTTTAAAGAACCGTACCATATCGATCACCACCGACCCATAGGTTGAGTGTTAGGGTGTGTTCTTACCTCCCACCCAGCGGTCCATAACGGTACAGGCGGTTAGGTCGCCGGTTACGTTTATGGCGGTGCGGCTCATATCGAGGATGCGGTCGACGCCTATGATAAGCGCGATACCGCTCGCCGGGATGCCGACGGTCCCCAATACCGTGGCCAGGATGACGATGCCGACGCCGGGTGTCGCGGGCGAACCGATCGAGGCCCCAACCGTCGTTACGACGACTAGTACGAGCGCGCCGAGGCTCAGGTCGATGCCGAACACTTGCGCCAGGAAAACCGTAGCGGCGCCCTGGTAAAGGGCCGTGCCGTCCATATTAACGGTTGTGCCCAACGGCACGAGAAACTGCGCTATCGACGACCTTACGCCCAATCGTTCTTCCGCGGCTTTAATCGTTAGCGGCATAACAGCCGCCGAGCTGGAGGTCGAAAAGGCTAATAATTGTACGTCGCGGGCGCTGTTTAAAAAGCGCCACGGCGTTATACCGGACACGACGAATACGATTACTAAGTAAACGCACAGCATACAGAATAACCCCAAGAAAACAGTGCCCACGTATATACCCATACCCACTAAAACGTCCACGCCCACGCGCGCCGTTATTTGGGCCAGCATGCCGAAGACGGCGACCGGCGCCAGTAACATGGCCCATCGGACAATTTTCATACAGACTTCTTGGACCGAACTTAACAACTCGAGTAAGGGGCGGGATTGCTTGGGAGCGAGGGTTACGAGCGCTAGGCCGATTATAAGGGCAAACAATACGATTTGGAGCATCTCTTTTCCGACCATCGCGGCAAAAGGGTTTTGGGGTAGGACTTCGACGAGTTTTTCCGGTAAATCTCTAAGCGAAGGCGTTTCCGTAAGGGCGCCGTCGACCTTGGGGATTTCCGTTTCCATCGCCGCGGTGACCAGGCCGCTTTCGATGTATTCGCCGGGCCTAACGACTAGCGAAACCCCTATCCCTATCGTAATCGCCAAGGCGGTCGTAAGGACGAAGTAGGGGGCGAGCCGCAATCCTAATCGTTTAAGCTGCGCCAAATTTTCGCTCGCGGCAAGGCCTAATATTACGGACGAGAATACCAGGGGAATGACGATCATTTGGATTAGGATGAGGAATATTTTACCCGGGACCGCCAACCAATCGCCGATTGCGTTGGCAGTTTCTCGTTCGACTAAACCGGCCGAGGGGCCTAAAATTAAGCCGACGACCACGCCGAGCGCTAAGCCGATAAAGATTTGCAGCCAAAGACGGCTCTTGATTAGTACTTGAAGATTTCCGGCGAGCCGTTTTAAATTATCCGGCTGTATAAGTTCCAGTGGGTGAGTAGGTTGCATAATGAATGTTAATAATATTTATAGCTATGTTTGGAGCGCCATTTTGCAGTTAAACGTCGTCGGAGTTCCTTTTGGTGAAGTAGGAGACGCCGTGAAAAAGCTTGTAACCGATCTTTTCGAAAAATATTTTGGAACCTTCATTCCAATCTTCTACAAGGCAGGCGAAAATGCCGATACCTCGGGCGGCGAGGCGCCGCTCGACGTCGGCGACGAGCATTGCGCCGACGTTCCGCCTACTATAGTCGGGGTGGACCACGAGCCGGTTTATCCAACCTTTGCGGCCGTCGTGAGAGCCCAGTACGGCGCCGACGAACGCCCCTCCGGCTTCAGCCACCAGGTAAACTGCGGTGTCCTCTTTAAGTTGGCGCGCGAGAGCTTCCCGGCCGTCCCGGCCCTGAGGCCGATAGGGCAAGCCGCCTTCGCGCCAGAGTGCGACGAGCGCGCTGTAGTCCTCTTCGCGAAGCTCTCGTATTGAAACTTCAGCGTTGGCGAATTCTTCTTTCATCACGGTAGGGATTTTTCGGAATGCATTGGTTAGATTGCGAATTTATCGCCTTGGCTTCCCTACGTGTTAAGTCTAAAAATCGCGAAGTTGAGCGCCGTAACAAAGCTAACCCAAAGGAGATTAGGGGACAAGGATAAAAGCGGCCGGCTTAGATACGCGGTAAAAAGTTAATATCGTGACGGCTATCGCCAGCCACAACGTAACGATTTCGACGAGCGCGAGGAACGAAGAGCGGCAGCCGAAGAAGAGAATGGACCAAAGAACGTTCAGTAATAATTGGATGCCGAAAAAGGTTGACGCGGCTTTCACGCCTTTGGTTGAGAAACCTTTATCCCAGACCAGGAAAGCCGCGACCGCCATCAACACAAAAAGGCCTATCCAAACCGACGAGAATACCCAGTAGGGCGGCGTAAAATCGGGTTTTTCCAAAGCGGCGTACCAACCTGCGATCACGGGCGCCGTGAAAAGAAAGCCCACGAGGCCGGCGATTTGGCATACCGCCAGAGCTACTATCAATTTAATAACACGGCGTAGGGTCATGATAGGTACCTCTGACGTATTGTGCATTATTTACGCTTTTGCGTCAACGCTTGAAAAACCGGAACGCGAATACCTTCTCGCGGCGCTTCGTACGCTCAAAGTATCTCTTCGCCTTTCACGAAGGTCCCGCGGCTGCGGCCGTGACGAGACCTTTTTCCCTAGCCTTTTGGCCTCCGCCCTGGCCGCGGCGACGAACGCGCGGTCTGTCCCATGTTCTTTTGCGTTGCTGTGGGCGACGAGGCACGGCTATACTATTCATAGATTTCTAGGTGTTATGATGAGCCACTTCAAGTTATTTGTTAATATATAATCGAATAAGTAATATATCGATTATTAACGTAGCGCCGCCGTTATATTCCGGCCGGGGGCTGTGTCCACTTTTGCCGTCGTCGCGGTAACTCCTTTTTCGAATAGGTTTGCGAATCTCGTTGCCGGCTACGCGGGACGAGCCGCAACCCGATTCGTAGCTATATTATGAATAAGAGGCGGCGGTATCAACAATAAAGAGCGTTATGGCTCGGGCGAACGCGGCCGCGTTTTAAGCGGCTCTTGAACCGTGGGGAAAAGGGTATACGATAGAAACAGCCGCAATTAGTTATTGACAATTTACTCATTTATATGTTATAAGTTCTGTTCGAAATAGAGCTCCCCGAGCTCTAAAAATTTATCGACGAGAGGAAGATTCAATTAATGGTAAAAGGAACGGACTCGGCTCCTAAAACCGAAAACGAAGCAGGAGGAAGCGCGGCCGCGAAGGCGCGTCCCGAACACCGCATGGAACCGGTGCTCGAAGATGCCGAGCTCTTCGACGCCGAGGAATTTAAAGAGCAAGCGGGATTGTACGAAGAATCGTTCCGGGATATCGAAGAGAACGAAATAATAACCGGGACCGTTGTCGCCGTTACGGACGACGAAGTCTTAGTCGATATCGGTTATAAATCGGAGGGGACCATCAGCCTCGGCGAATTCGCCGAAGAGGGATCGGTAGTTGTCGGCGAGAGTGTGGATGTCTACCTGGAGAAGAAAGAAGACCAGGATGGGATCATCGTCCTCTCCAAGGAGAAAGCGGATTTCTACCGCGCGTGGGACCAAGTCCGAGACGTTTACGAAACCGGCGGCGACATCGAGGGAAAGATAATGAACCGCGTTCGCGGCGGCTTCATCGTAGATATCGGCGTCAAGGCTTTTTTACCGGCTTCGCAGTTGGACCTCAGGCCGGTGCGGGACTTCGAACCGTACATGGGCGGGAGTTTCCGCATGAAAATCATAAAGGTTAACAAGCGTCGCCGGAATATCGTTTTGTCCCGCAAGGCGTTGCTGCTGGAGGAACGGGAGGAAAAGAGGAAGCTTTTACTTGAGACTATCGAGGTCGGAGCCGTGTTGGACGGGGAAGTTAAGAATATTACCGACTTCGGTGCTTTCGTTGACCTCGACGGCCTCGACGGCCTACTGCATATAACCGACCTTTCGCGTGGCCGCGTCAACCATCCCTCGGAGGTAGTGTCGGTTGGCCAACAGCTCCAGGTTCTGGTTACGGATTTCGACCCGGATACGGGGCGGGTGTCGCTTAGCCTCAAGGATTTGGAGGACGACCCCTGGGAGACGGTGAGTGAACGGTACAACGAGGGGGACCGGGTTATCGGTAAAGTCGTCTCGATCGTGGATTACGGCGCTTTCATCGAACTCGAGCCCGGCGTCGAGGGTTTAGTTCACGTTTCCGAGATGTCCTGGACGCAACGCGTTAAACATCCTTCCAAAGTGTTGTCCGTCAGCGACGAGATCGGCGTCGTCATACTCAAGATCGACGAAAAAAACAGGCGAATATCTTTGGGTTTACGGCAGACGATGCCTAACCCCTGGGACACCATCGAAGAGCGTTACCCGCCCAGTAGCAGGATAAAAGGGGTTATAAAGAATATTACCGAGTTCGGCGTATTTGTGGAGCTTGAGGAAGGTATCGACGGCTTGATCCACATATCGGATATATCGTGGACCAAGCGCGTACGCCATCCCTCGGAAGCTTTCCAAAAAGGCCAAACCGTAGAGGCGGTAGTTTTAACCATCGATTCCGTAAACCGCCGCATCTCGTTGGGTGTTAAGCAGCTCGAGCGTGACCCGTGGGCCAACGTCGAGGATAAATACCCGGTCGGCGAATACGTCGAAGGCGACGTCATTCGTGTAACGTCATACGGTGCAATCGTAAAATTGGAAGACGATATCGAGGGCTTGCTCCATATCTCCGAGATAGCGGGCCGGAGGATTAACCGCGTCGAGGATGTATTGGACCCGGGTGACCGCATTAAAATCAAAATTATAAATATTTCGTCCAGAGAGCGACGTATAAATTTAAGTCTATGGCAGTACCAAAACGAGACGGGCGACAAAGGGATAGATAAAGGCGCGGGCCTGGCTGCTTTAGCGGCGGAAGAAGCTAAGGCAGAAGCGGCGGAGCTTGAAGAGCAGGAGGAAGAAAAGGTGAAAGGGGAGAAGGCG
>JAZGGY010000254.1:0-2345 GCA_036480675.1 bacterium
GAGCCCACAACGCCGCCGGGTAAGAAGGAGGCGTCGATAACGCTCACCGCGGACCAGGCCAAGAGCGTCGCGGACGCCCGCGGCAGCGTCAAAATCCAGCTGACGTCGAAGCAGGTGGAACAGTTGAAGGGCGCCGTCGGTCTGTCCGGCCCCGGCGACCCGAGGATACCGGGAACCTTGACGCTTGACTCGTCGCATATCCGGACGAACAACGTCGTCCTCGTAAGTATGGAGATAAGCGCAGAACGCGTCAGCATGGACCCGCAGCCGTCGCCGTAATTATTTTTCCGCGCTACCGGCCGGGCCCGCGCCCGGCCTTTTGTTTGGCCCCGCGACGTTTCGTGCTATAATGGAGGCGAGGTGGATAACATGAGATACGTTACGATAGTGGCGCTCGTCGCCGCGGCCGTGGCCGCCCTCGCCTCCGGCGAGATAACGATTACGAACTCCTCGTACAGCACCGTCGCGTACATCGACGAGGATGGGACCGTCAAGAACTCGAGCTACAGCACCCTCGGCTACATCGACGCCGAGACCGGGACCGTCAAGAACTCCTCGTACAGCACGCTGGGGTACGTAGACGGCGACACGATCAAGAACTCGAGCTACAGCACGCTCGGCTACTACGACGACGGCACCTTCAAGAACGCCTCCTACAGCACGCTCGGCTACATGGAGGACGGCGTCATCAAGAACAGCTCCTACAGCACCGAGCTCTACTACGACGGCGACCTGCGCCCGGGCCGCGTCGAGGCCTACATGGTCGCCTACTACTACTTCTTCTATAGGGATTTTTTGGATTAGGTTAAAGCTGGGGATGAGCGACGGCGCGGGCGTATTAAAAAAGCTCTCGCGGATTGTTTAAAACGTAGGGGTTGACCTTCAGACCGGCCCACCGCGATGTGCCGAAACCGGCCGCTTCAGCGGCCGGTACTTAAAACGCGTAGCTTCTAACCGCCGGTTTCAAGCGGCGGTAAGGTGGCCGGGTCTAAAGACCCGGCCCTACGATACTACCCGGGGTGGCCGGACCTGAACGTCCGGGCTTACGAAAGCAAACTTCACCTACCGCGCCCCACCCGGGCGTCTTTTTTGTTATAATAAACCGTTATGGCCGTTGACGTAATCGGCATACACCCTTACGGCGTGGACCTGGGGATCCCGGACCGCACGCCGCCGCTCGGCCTGCTGTGGATAGCCGCGGCGCTGGAGCGCGCCGGCTACGCCGTCGCCGTCTACGACGAGCAGGTGGCACAGGAGAGCTTCGGCGACTTCCTCGCGGCGACGAGACCCAAGCTCGCGCTCCTCTCCGGCACCTCGCACGGCCGCTTCCGCGCCTTCGAGTACGCCTTCGCTATCAAGCAATTCGACCCGGGGATAACGGTCGCCTACGGCGGCCCCCATGCGTCCTTCACCGCCGCGGAGACGCTCGCGCGCATCCCGGACGTCGACCTTATAGGCCACGGCGAGGGCGAGGAGACCTGCCTCGAGCTTGCCGCCTGGAAGGTCCGCAGCGGCGGCTTGCCGGAGGACCTCCGCAAGATAAAGGGCATCACGTATCGCGACGACGGCGGCCCGGCGACGACGCCCCCTCGCGGGCGGCTGGCCGACCTCGACTCCCTCCCGCTTCCCGCGCGCCACCTCGTCCCGATGGCTCGCTACCGCCTGAAGATGGACCTCCTCGACCTCCCCGGCACGATAATCATGACGTCGCGCGGCTGCCCGATATGCTGCGCCTTCTGCTCGGAGTCGTTCTTCTTCGGCGAGCGGTACTACACGCGCGGCGCCGCGAGCATCGTCGACGAGGTGGAGCAGCTAATGACGCAGTATGGCGTCCGCGGCCTCGTCATCTTCGACAGCACTTTCTCGTTGAAACGGAAACACGTCGAGGACTTCTGCGACGAGCTCGAGCGCCGGCGGATAGATATCCCCTGGCAGTGCCAGGTCCGCGTCGACACCGTCGACAAGGCGCTTCTCGCGAAGATGCAGCGCGCCGGCTGCTACACGGTCTGCTTCGGCGTCGAGTCCGGCGACGAGGAGATTTTAAAAAGTATCAGCAAGGGGATAACGCTTGCGCGCGCCGTCGACGTCATGAAGTGGGCCGGCGAGCTGGGCCTGTATACCAAGGTCTCGTTCAGCCTGGGCCACCCGGGCGAGACGTACGAGCAGGCCAAGAAGACCAACAAGTTCGCCCGCAAGTACGCGCGCTACATGACGTTCCGCGGCTACAACCCGGGCGTCCGCATATACCCCGGGACGCGGGTCGAGGCGTACGCCCGCGAGCACGGCCTGATGCCCGCCGGCTTCGACTGGGCCGCGCCGTACGAGAACGAGGAGAACGAGAAGCT
>JAZGGY010000255.1:0-6131 GCA_036480675.1 bacterium
GGGTAGGCCGCGCGGACCTGGTCCGCGACGCCGTTGGCGTTATCCTGGTACGAGCTCGCGATTACCTGGACGCGGTAACCGTCTATTACGCCGCCGGTATAGGGAACGGCGACGCCGGCGGGCGTCTCCGCGGCCTCAGCCTCAGCGGGCACGGCGGTTGAGAACTCGCCGCCGCCAGCGAACTCGTCTATCTCCTCGCCGACGTCCTTATCCGCCGGGACGATCTCGCCCACGACGACGGACCCTTCGACGACGTTCTCTTCCTCGCCGCCGCCGTAGTAAGCCGGGCCGCCGCCGGTTCGCCGGCACCCGGCCGCGAAAGCGACGGTAATCATTAAAACGGCAATTCCTAGTAATCTATACATAGCAGGGACCTCCCGCGTAATTCGCGCATTCAACCTTTCGACCCTTTTTCCGGGCCTTTCGTTTAACGCGGCAATTATACTAAATTTTCCGAGCGACCGCAAGCGGCTCGAGGCCGGGGTTTTAATCGCCGGCGGCCTGGGGCAACGTCTCCGCCAACATCCGCTCGTACAATATGTTCGTTTGGTTGGAGAGTAGGTCCAACAACTCGTCGTAGACGAGCGGCGCGTCGGAGGCGCCGTTGTCGCAATATATCATGGCGAGCGTTTGGCCGCCGGACAGCAACGGGACCACTACCGCCTCGCCGCTCTTGGGCTTGCCTATCTGCTCGAAGAGGCGACTGTGGACCGGTTGGCCCGTGTCCGGCCTGCCGCGGTACGTCGTCTTCCTGTCCGCGACCGTCCGGAAGACCGAAGGCTCGTCGAGGGGGACCTCGACGTTCTTGGCCATTATTCCCAGGGGCGTGCCGTCGGCGGCGTCGCCGAAGCCGCCGATTCCGCCGGCCACGCCTTCCC
Source organism: bacterium (assembly GCA_036480675.1). Classification (GTDB taxonomy): domain Bacteria; phylum RBG-13-66-14; class B26-G2; order WVWN01; family WVWN01; genus WVWN01. Next base: position 879 of record JAZGGY010000255.1, read on the forward strand.
TCACGACGAACAACAGCGCCCGCTCGTAGGTTTCGGAGATGAGGTTTAAGAGGTCGAGCGAGACCATAAACGTGAAGCTCGACTTCTGGGCTTCGCGGACGAACCTCTTGAGCTTCAACAGATAGGCCTCAAGGGAGCTGATCCGCTCCCGCCACTTCCTCCTCACGTAGACGTTCTCGTAGTTGCGGAACGCTTCGACGACGACGGTCCAAAGCTCGCGGAGAAAATTCCTAACTTCGACCCCGGGCGGCGACTCGCTTAAAAGGGTCTTCAACGGCATAGCGACGACGGCGCGGGCGTGGCGCTCGAGGAGTGCGACGCGAAGGGCGTACCCGGCGCTCGTCGAGACGCAAATCACTTCCATCGCGCTCGCGGCGCTTTTCAACTTAGCCATCAACGCCGCGGCGCGCCGCGTGCGATCTTGCCGCTTGTCGCCGGCGCTGAAGTCGACGTCGAGGACGACGACCGGCAAGCGATCGGCGAGCATCGTTCCCTCTACGGCCAACGTCAGCGCGGCGAACGATTGGAACGCGCGGCACTCAACCTTCTTCTTCGCGGCGACCGAAGCGAGCAGCGCGTAAAGGGGCTCGTTGTCCGAGAACAGGTAAAGGGTATGCACGAGCGGCGCCGGCTCTTCCACCTCTTCGGGCGGCGTAACTTCTTCTCCCCGTTCGGCGGCAACCCCCTCGGCGGCCTCAGCGGATACCCTATCGCGCTCGTCGAAAATCCTTATACATTCCAAGAGGAGATGTTGGGTATCGACGTTAACACCCGGCAGGATCCCCTCGACCGGTACGGCTATGTCGTCCGCCGGCTCGGCGGCCGTCCCCAACTCGAAGACGAAATCGCCGTCGAGCCAGAGGACGAAGTCGCGTATGGCCCCCTCTATTTGTTCCTCGACGGCGGCCTTTGCATCTTCCTCGCTTAAAAGGCCCGTCTGCACCAGGACCCGCCCCAGCGGCACGTCGTTATACTCCGAACGCTGGGCTTCGACGGCCCGGGCCAAATCGCCTTCTTCGATAAGCCCTCGGGCAAGGAGAATGTTGCCGAGGTTGTTTTCGGCGGCGTTGGTCGACGCCTGGGCGATGTTGCCGTCGCGGAAAACGACGAACCCCCGCCGGTCCCGACTCTCGAGGTGAAGGGTGCCGCTGCGCCGGCTGGCGTAGATGAATTGCAACACGTCTACGACCGGCATGTCTTCCAGTTTTCCCTTAAGCGCCACTACTAAATCCCCCTTGGTTCGGTACCCACGGTCCCCCTGATCGCGGCCCGAAGCTCCTCGACTTCCAATACGATATACCGGCCGGGCGTAATGCCGGCAATGACGCGGCTGCCTACGTCGCCCGGGCATATGTCGGCCGGCGGTATGGTTCGCGCCGCCTCCACGTCGTCTACGAGCAAGGCCACGCGCGCCGGCTCGCCGGTGAGCACGACGGCGTTGCCGTATCGGCCGTCCTCTCCGAGCCCCAGAAGTCTCTTCGTGTCCAACGCTACGTATATGCCGCCGCGGCGGTGAAACAGACCCGCGATCGCGTCGGGCGCCTTCGGTACGGGCATTATCGTCGGCAGCTCGAGGACTTCCCGCGCCGCGGCAGCCGACAAAGCGTACCGCTCCGAACCCAGCGAGAACAAGGTGTAAACGTCGCCGGCTTCCGCGGCAACGTCTTCTTCGGCCTCGGCGAGGGCACGGGCGCGGGTCGATAACACGTCGGCCACCTTCTCATCTTCCACCATATCCGTCATGGCGTCGAAGAGCGTCGACCAATCGACCTGTTCCTGACGCGATTGCCCCTCGGGCTCCGGTAGTTTGAACTTCTCCTCTTTCATATCGGCCGGATTATAAGATTTGATTCACTATTTCCCGCAAACGTCCGACGGTTAACCCGTCGCCCGATATCTCCTCGTCTTCCCCGCGACCGTCGAGCAACTTGAGCACGTTACGATACGACCGCGCCGCGCGTTCCTCGTCCCGCCGCCAGCGATGGTAACTCGCCATTGAAAAGTGCCCCAGGACGAAACTCTTTTCTACGTACAACGAGCGGCGAAGATTTTCGAACGCCTCCTCGTTTTTACCCATCTCCTCCTGGATGAGAGCCGCTATGTAATAGCAGTTCGGGTTCGTTTTATCGAGCGCCGCGCCCCGGCGACACCACTCGAGCCCCTCCTCGTACCGGCCCAGGTTCCCGAGAACGCGCCCCATACGCCAATACAACTCGGCGTCCTCGCGCGCCCCGACGAGCTCGGTGAGTTGTTCCAGCGCCCGCGAGTCCTTCCCTGCGGCCACCAGGCGGTCGGCCCGTTCGAGCTCGGCCGCGGCCGGCCGCACGCGTACGGCCTTACGCGGCCGTTCCGCCGGAAGGCGCCGCTTCTTGGCAGCCACGACATCCTCCGCCGTCAATTTGCGGTAGACGAACGCCCCCGGGAAATTCACCGCCTCGAAACCGTCGTCGTAAACGAAAGGCTCGGCGTGGCCGCCGACGAACCAGCCGCCGGGCGCCAGGTACCGGCGGAATAACGCCGACGCCCGTTCGATGCCCTCGTCGCCAAAATAAATAAACACGTTGCGGCAAAGAATAAGATCGAAAGGCCCCGGCCCTACGGCTACTACGTTGTCTCGCTCGTCGACGAGGTTGGCGCGTACGAACTTCACCATCGCCCGGACGTCGGCCGCAACTTGCCACTCGCCGCCGGCCCGCTCGAAATACTTCTTCCGCCAATAATCGTCCACTTTGCGGAACGACCACTCGCGGTAACGACCCCGAAGCGCCGACGAGAGAAAATCGGTATTGATGTCGGTGGCGAGGAACTCGATTTCCCAGTCCCCCGCGTCCGGCAACGTCTCTAAAATAAGCATCGCGACGGAGTACGGCTCTTCCCCGGTGGCGCAGCCCGCGCTCCATATTCGCAAACGCTTCTCCCCCGCGCGCTTTTTAAATATACCCGGCAGGATAACGCTCTTGAGAGCGTCGAAGTGGGCCTGGATTCGGAAAAAATACGTCTCGCCCACCGTCAGCCGGTTAATCACCTGTTGGAGCAACCCTTTCCCCGAAGGCGAACCCGCTTCGCGGCAGAACTCGGCGGCGTCGAGGCCGTCGCTCACCGAAGCGCACGCCTTCTCGAGCTCCACCTTTTTCCGGGGCGCGTAATCGAGGCCGAAGCGTTCCCGCAGGAGGCCGCTTATCGTTTGGAATTCCCTCTCGCCTAATTCGAACGCTTTACTCATTCCGCGGATTCGTCGCCTTCGGGCTCCAGCGTCACTTCCGGTACGGCTTCGCTATCTTTTGTGCCGGCCTTCGCGGTGACGTCGGGGAGCAAGGCGGAGGGTTCGAGGATGCGCGTAAGGCCGCCGTCCTCCTCGTAGACGCCGAGGAAGGGCCGGCGCGGCAACCCGGCGTCGCCCGCCGAGACGATCTTCTCGCTATCGAAGATCTCGACGTCGAATACCGCCGAGACGACGAGCGCTACGCGACGGCCGCCGGCGGTGAAGTAGATGACGTGGTCGCCCAGGTCCATCTCGCGGCCTGCGACCCCCAACGCCGCCCCGTCCAACACCGGGACGAGCTCGCCGCGGTAAGTTATGACGCCGGTAAAGCCGGGGCCGAGCTCGCCCTTATCGGCGATCGCCACGGCGCGCGAAATACTCTTCACCGACCAAAGCGGCAGCGCGAAAGTTTTCCCGCCGACTTGGAAAGTAATGACCGCAAACGGGCCCTTGGGCCGGCGCAGCTCGTCAATGGCGGCGCCGACGTAGTCCGCCTTCAACGATAGCAGCTCGTCCTCGAGCTCCTTTATGCGGGCCTCTATTTTCTCGTCAATTTTCCTCTTTCGAGCCACCCGAATCCTCCAACGGCATATAAGCTAACCCCTTATATAATATACCTTTAGGCCCTAATATGCAAGGTTTTATCGAAAAAAAAGCCCGCGTCGCGGGCCGCCGCTTACCTAATCCTCCTTTCGGAACCACGTAAGCACCGACTCCTGGATGTATATCCGCACGGCTATTAAGGCCGTAAAGGCGATCCACAACACCCATAAGAATTTAACCGCCGGGTCGCGTTTGTAGGTAAGGCCGCTCGATTCTTCGAACGAGACGAACGTGACGCGGTGGGTGCCGACGTCGACCGGTTTACCGCGGTCGAGCCGCCTCCCGGGCCGGACGTCCTTAGTGACGCGGTGCCACTTGTCTTTGGGCATCTCCTTGAGCTCTACGTAAGGCCCCAGCGGCGTCGGGCCGTCGTCGCCGAGCAGCGTCCCGCTCTTGACGGTGGAAACCATCAGCATCTCGTCGCCGACCGCAAGCGGCTCGCCCAGGCCTAGCTCCCGTTCCTCGCCGTCCACGTCGAACTTCATCTTCTGGTCGAAGAACGCCTGGTAGTACTTCATGCCGCCGTAAACCAGCGGGTCGTTGACCTCTATGCGTTTGGCCGCCACGACGGCGCCGCCGTCGACTACCTCGAGGTCGCTTATCCAATCCTTAATGAATATCCGGCCGTCCTTCTCGACGTACGTCGTCTCGAAGCTCTTGAGATGCAGCTCGTAGGACGTATCCTCGTTGACCGGCGCCTCAAGGCCGAGGCGCGGCGCGAGCCTCGCCCACGCCGTCTCGCCCTTCTTCAGCGGGACGTGAACCGATTCGCCCGGCTTTATAGTCAGCTCGCCGCCGTACGAGAATAGGTGCGTGGCGACGAAGCCGACGAACATAGCCACCAACGCTAGGTGGTAGAGCGCCGAGACGACGTAGCGCGCCGTTATGGTCTTCGGTAAGAAATTCCGGAGTATATCTATCGAGCAACAAAGGAGGTTTAGGCCCAAGAGGACCGCGGGGATGAGGAAAAGGGGCCGGTGGAAGATGTCGAGGACGCCCAGGTCGCGGAGGGTATGGTACGTCCCCTCGTCCCAGGCCTTGAGGTAAAACTCGTCGTCCATCCCCTGCGGCAAGAGCGCCCCCACGACCATGAACGCGGTCAGAATGACCACGAGGATCACGCCGAGCTCAAGGGAGGTGAGGAGTTTCCAAATGCCGTTTAATACGCGAGCAGCCATAGTCGCTTAACCAATTTACCGTTTACGTATACGCGTGCGCGGTCGGGAGGCCCAGGAGCTTCGCGACGACGTTGAAGCCCAGGAACGTGAACATCATCGAGACGAAGCCAATGATGTTCAGCACCCGCGAAGGAACGCGGGCGAACCGCGGACTCCTCGAGGCGTGGATGTACGCCAGGTAGACGCACCACGTCACCAACGACGCCGTCT
>JAZGGY010000256.1:0-4808 GCA_036480675.1 bacterium
GCCTCTTCGACGAACTCGCGCGTACCGCACAGGCAGGACCCCACCGGCGCGCCCAACCCTTTGGAGAAGCACACCGATACGCTATCGGCGCAGGCGGCGTACGCCGACAAGGGGACGCCGGTGGCGACGGCCGCGTTCCACAAGCGGGCGCCGTCGAGGTGCACCGGGATGCCGCGCGCTCGGGCTTTCTCGCCGACGTCGGCCATAACGTCGAGCGGGTAAACGGCGCCGCCCGCGCGGTTATGCGTGTTCTCGAGACATATAAGGCCGGTGCGAGGAAAGTAATCGGCGACGGGGCGTATCGCCTCTTCCACGTCAGCCCACGTCAAGACGCCGCGCTCGCCGGCGACGGGGACCAGCTGGATGCCGGACCGTGCCGCCGCGCCGGCCATCTCGTAATGAAAGGTATGCGCTTCCGCGTCGCAAATCGCCTCGGCCCCGCGGCAAGCCGTCTTCACCGCCACCTGGTTCGACATCGTGCCGGAGGGCATAAAAAGGCCGGCCTCTTTACCCAACAGCTCGGCCACTAGCTTCTGGAGACGGTTAATGGTCGGGTCTTCGCGGTAGACGTCGTCGCCGACCTCGGCCCGAGCCATCTCCTCCCGCATCGCGGGCGAGGGCTTAGTAACCGTATCGCTACGTAAGTCTACCGTATTCGCCATCGCCTTAAGCCACCGAACGAAATACTATCATATCTAAATACTTGCCGCAACAAATGCGTAAAACCGGCCCGAAGGCCGGTTTACTATTACCAGCACGTTCCCGATTATAGGTTAATCCTCGACGCCAAATCCCATGCGCCGGGGATCTTCCAAAACCCGCCTTGCAACGTCTTGACCAGCGCGACTATTTGGACGACGAAGATGAGAAGCCCCATCAGCCCGCCCCCGAATAACGGGCTGATGAAACAAGAAAACGTCGATACTAACGCGCCGGCGATGAATAATACCATCGCCTGTTTTCCGTGGGCGCGGCAGAACCGGTTCTGGGGTTTTACGACGAGCGGTAAAAAGAACAACATCCAGAGGTAACCGATCGCCGCGAGCGCTTTGCCGTCTTCTACTTCTTCGGGCGTAAACTCGGCGTCGTTCGTCACTAGAACGTGAGCTTCTCAGCTATCGCGCCGAAGAGGGGCAACTTTTGGTATTTACCGTTGAAAGCCGCGATCAGGCCCATGATCATGCATATTAAGACGAAGATACCCCAAAGCCATCCGATGAACGGGATAACGGCGAGTATCCAGGCAATACAGAGAACGAGCCCCTGCTTCGCGTGCGTGCGGCAGAATTTATTTTCGGGTTTCGCCAAGAGCGGGATAAGGAACAATATCCCCAGGTATCCTATCCCCGCGAAAGTTTTTCCGTCTTCGATTTCCTCTGCCGAAAATTCCAGCGATGTCGTTTCCGCCATACCGCTTTACCTCCTATGTTTTAACGGTCGGTACTGAAACCGTACGTTTATGCCGCGATCCGTGAAAACTTTATTAAAAATTCAGTTTTTCGGCCAAGGGCGCAATAACGGGCATCTTCCAATATTCGCCTTTCAGGGCCATCACGAGGCCCCAAATAGACAAGCCCAACGCGCAGACCCAGAACGCGAGCCAAAGAACCAAGCTGATGGCCTGACCAGCGCAAGGCACTAAACCGAGGACGAAGCTCAGTATGACCAAGACTATAACGCCGATGACCTCCAGGCCGAAGAGGACCGCGCCCTGCTTGCCGTGGAACTGGCAAAACTTGTTCTCTTTCTTGGCAAGTAACGGCACCAAGAAGAGGATGCCGAGGTACCCTATGGCGGCTAGCGTTTTCCCCTCTTCTACTTCGGCCGGTGACGCCGTTCTTTCTTCCTGCTCTTCGCCGTTAGACATATTGTACCTCCGGAATATTATCCGCTCTTTACCGCGCTACGCTCATCGGGCGAACCCCTGTACGCCAGCACGATCAACGCCAGTTTTATTGCCGCCACGACGCCGATAACCGGCGTAAAAGTTGCCGCCGGCCAACCGAGCTTAACGCGAACGACGTCGAATAAAACCAAACCCACGACTTCCCAGACGAATGCCGTGACGCCGCGGCGGCCGTATCGCGCTACGTCGCCCCGCCCGTACAGGTACGTGAACAGGCCGAGAAAAGCAACGTACGATATAGCTCGCCCAACGGCTTCTCTCATCTGGCAGCGTATACTAACAAAAGCATACGTTCGGACGCAAGGCAAATGTACATCCCCCCGTAATTCGCGATTCTCTTTAACCTCCCCCAGACGTAAACGCCTTCAATTTCGCGACTACTTCGTCGATTACCCAATCGGGCGTCGACGTCCCGGCGGTAACTCCTACGGCCTCGGCGCCGCCGAACCAATCGGCCTTTAGCTCCGCGGCCGTCTCGACGTGGTAGGTTTCGGCGCCGGCGCGACGGCATATTTCCGCCAGCCGGCCGGTGTTGGCGCTTTTGCGGCCCCCCACGACTACCATTACGTCGACGTCCCGCGCGAGCTCGAGCGCGCCCTTTTGGCGTTTTGCCGTAGCGTCGCACAAAGTGTTGAAGATGCGAATTTCACGTCCCTTGTCGAACAAAACGTCGACGATACGGCGGCAGGTAGTCACGTCGTGAGTCGTCTGTATCACGATGCCCATCTTTTCGGTGCGGGGGACGGCCGCGGCTTCTTCATCGGAGTTGACGATAATGGCGGCCGGGCCCGCGTACCCCGCTATGGCCTCGACCTCCGGATGGTCGCGGTCGCCAATTATGACCACCTCGTAACCCTCGCGGGCCAACGTCGCGGCCCGTTGTTGGACCGCTTTAACGGTAGGGCAGGTCAGGTCCAGTACTCCCGCCCCCTGAGCCTCCAGCGCCTTCATAACGCCGGGTGGTAACCCGTGCGACCTTATGATTACGGTGCCCGTACCGACACTCGCTACGTCGCCGGCGACGCGCACCCCCATTTGCTCGAGCTGTTTAACCACTTGCGGGTTGTGTATTAACTCCCCCAACGTATACACCGGCCCGGGCGCCGCGGCCGCGGCCTCGAACGCCGCCGTCGTAGCACGTTTCACGCCGAAGCAAATACCGGCGTCCGACGCTACGACTATTCTCACGGCGAACCCTTCCCTGCGACCCGGGCTTCGCCGCGCAACGCTTCGACGCCGGCCATAATTTCGCCGGCTATAACGTTGTAAGTCTCTTTGGAGGCGGGCATCGCTCGATATCGCGCCATATCGACCGGGGGCCCGAACGAGACCGTAACTTTAGCCCGCCGGGGAACCTTAACGCCGCGGGGCAGTACGCGAAACGTACCGTCGATGTAAACCGGTACTACCGGCGCCCGGGCCGCATACGCCAACAAACCCGCGCCCACCATCGGCTTGCGGAGGTTACCGTCGTAAGTACGCGTACCCTCGGGAAAATATAACACGAGCTTTCTCTCATCGAGTTTGCGGAGTGCTTCTTTCACGCCTCCGGCGGACCACATATCGCGCCGGATGGGGAACGCGCCCCATATCTTTATTAACGGGCCGCCGAACTTGCCGCCGAATAAATCCGCGCGCGCCATATAGTACATCACGCGCGGCGTAGCGTTTCCCAGCAGCGGCGGGTCGAGGTAGGAGGCGTGGTTGGCCGCGGCCAAGACACCCCCGCGCAACGGCAAGTGCTCCAGACCCCTCGTCTCAAAATCAAAATAAACTTTCCCCAACGGCCAGGCGACGAAGAAATGCGAAACGCGCCACAGCGCACAGCGCAAGAGATGTCCGACGTCAACGCGCACTATCCCGCGGCACGAGCCGCTTCACCCCTCTCGACGCATTCTACGATAAAATCGACTACCTCCTCGAACGCCATCGCCGTCGTATCGACGTATACGGCGTCTTCGGCGCGTCGGAGCGGCGCCGCGTCGCGAGCAACGTCGCGACCGTCGCGCGCCGCCAAATCCTTCTCAACCTCTTCGGCCGCGACGTCCTTCCCCATCGCCGCGAAGTCGCCCGCGCGGCGCCTCGCCCGCTCGCCCGGCGACGCGTCGAGGTAGAACTTGTAGGCCGCGTCCGGAAAAACGACCGTGCCGATGTCCCGGCCCTCCACGACCACGCCCGGCGGTTTCGCCAAACGTCGTTGCAGCGGCAATAAAACCTCCCGCACTTCCGGCAATGCCGATATCGCCGACGCCGCATCCGCGACGTCGCCGCCCGCGAGTCCGGCTGTAACGTCTTCGCCGTCCACCGTTACGCGCGGCTCGCCGTCGCTTACGGCGTAGCGCACGTTCGCTTTTTTAAACGCGCCCGCCAAACGCGGGCCGTCGTCCAGCGGGATTTCTTCGCGTACGGCTTTTAACGCCAGAGCCCGGTACAGTTTACCGGTTTCGACGAACGAAAAACCGAGCCGGCGCGCTACTGCTTTTCCCACGGTACTCTTACCCACGCCGGCCGGCCCGTCCAGCGTTACTACCACGGCGACGTCGCGGGCGTCACTAACACCCAGGGCCGCAACCTCCTCTTCCGTAAGCTCCCGCCACTCGCCGGACCGTAACGGGCTGAGCTTTACCGGCCCCACGGCGACGCGGCGCAGCGCCGTTACCTTGTGACCCAAAATCGCGAACATTTGACGGATCATACGCTTCCGGCCGTAAACGGCGCTGACGGAAACGGTCGACCCCGCCCCGGACCGCTTTACGGAACCCACGTTCACCTTACCTATGTGGCCCTCCTCTAATTCGACGCCGCGCTCGAGCGCGGCTACGTCTTTTTTCGTTACGCGGCCCTTAACTCCTACGACGTACTTCTTGACGACGCCGAACGACGGGTGGGCCACGCGATGGGC
>JAZGGY010000257.1:0-2474 GCA_036480675.1 bacterium
CGGCGAAGCCGCGTCTACCGCTGGCCGAGCTCCGCTTCGACGAGGAGGTAGAGCCGGGTCGAGATGGATAATAGGGTTCGCATTGTCCGCTGCCCCTCCTACGGCGACGCCGACGTCGACCGCGCCGTCGCCGAGGCGGCCGAACCGTGGGGCGGATTCGGCGCCTTTTTCAAACCGGGCCGGCGCGTCGTCTTAAAAGTGAACCTGCTGCGCGGCTCGCGGCCCGAGCAAGCGGTAACGACGCACCCGGCGGTGGTGAAGGCCGTGGCGACGGCGGTGCGGGAAGCGGGCGCGACGCCGATACTCGCCGACAGCCCGGGCGCGGGGTTACCGTACACCGAGAGGACGCTCGAGAAGTGCTACCGCCGCTCCGGCTACCTCAAGCTCGTCGACGAAATCGGGCTCGAGCTCAACTACGATACGACTTCGCGCGAAGTATTCTTCGACGACGGCCGCGTCGCTAAAAAGTTCAACGTTATCACGCCGGTCATGGAGGCCCACGCCGTCGTCAATCTGTGCAAACTCAAAACCCACACCTTCACCATTCTTACCGGCGCCGTTAAGAACCTCTTCGGCGTCCTCCCCGGCTTCGACAAACCGGCCTACCACGCGCGAATGCGGACGGTGGACAACTTCGCCGACGTCCTGCTCGACGTCGCGCTCTTCGTCAAACCGGCTTTTAGTATTATGGAGGCCGTGGTCGCGATGGAGGGCAACGGCCCGGGCCTGGGCGAGCCGCGGAACGTGGGCCTTATCTTGGCCGGCACGTCGCCGCTGGCGGTGGACACGGCCGCGGGGGCGATAACGGGGTTGCCGCCCGAAAACCATCCCGTTCTCCGGGCGGCGGCGGCTCGAGGTATCGAACCCAACCGACCCGAGGACGTCGACGTCGTCGGCCCCGCGCTCGAGGCCTTACGGATTCCCGGCTGGAAGTGGCCCCCCACCGTCGCGGGGGAGGACGGCTTTGCCGGCTACGGGCCGTTGCAGGGTATCTTACGCGCGCTGCTGCGCAACGGCCTGTCGGTCCAGCCGCGGGTCCGGCGCGACCGATGCACCGGGTGCGGCCTGTGCCGCGAGAGCTGCCCCGTCAGCGCCATCAGCGTCATCAACGATAAATCTTATATTGACAAGAAACTCTGCATCCGGTGCTACTGCTGCCACGAAGCGTGCGCCTACGACGCGATCCAGCTGCACCGCTCGCTATTGCACCGGGTCGTGGGCGGGAGGGTTTAACGTCGTAACGGAGGTAATCGTTATATGAAAGGCAAGCTCAATAAGGGGTTATTAATTTTTTTACTTTTCACGCTCGCGCGATCTTTCGCCGATATCGGGTGGTACGGCGATTCACCAGGCCACGTAACCTTGGAAGGCGAAGAGCACGAGAATATAGTCTTAAAAAGCGAAGAAGTTGAGATCGAATTAAATGGGGGTAACCGAGCATTCGGTCACGTCAACGTAAACGGGCGTTTTGAGTTTTATAATGACGGGCCGGCGACGCACGTTATGATGGCTTACCCGCTTTACGACGACGCGTTTCCAATCCAACGATTGGACAAAGGATGGGTAAATGATTTATTGACGGAACGCGGCCTATCGGAAGAAAACCCGGTGAATCACCGAGTCTTTTCACGGATTGCCTTGGACACCGCGGATTTCAGATCGGGATTTGATTCGCGGATAAAAGATTATCGCGATATAAAAATAACCGTTGACGGCGTAGAACCGTTAGAGGAATTCGTCTTCCGCTACGATTTGGATAGCGCCTTCCTAAAAACCAGTCGCTACGTACGTTGGCCGGTAAAATTCGATGCGCACGAATCGAAATCGGTAACGGTATACTTTGCTAACCCCTACCAAAGAGATAACCTCGGAGACGGGGGCAACAATTGGTACGCCTTCCGATACGAATACCCGCTATATACCGGTAATACATGGAAGGGCCCTATCGGCCGGGGCGAAATACAATTAGTCTACGAAAACGAAACGGTGGGAGGGCCTATATTTTTCGTATCGCCCGGGTGCCCGGCGGCGGAGGTATCGGCCGACGAATCTCGCACGGAAATAAAATGGTCCTTTAAAAAGTTCGAACCTCCTGAAAGCGCAAAGATCGTTGTTTATAAAGGCAACAAATCTCATATGGTCCCGCCTCAAATAAATCCCAGGACCAAAAGAGTTGGATTGGAAATCGGCGGCGGCGAGGCGGGGGTTGCTTTACGGGGAAATCTACCGTTAAAAGAAAAACCGATTGCGAAGGCAAACCCCGTGGCCGGGGCCGAAAACCTTGAAAAAGGTACGCCGCTATCGGTAAGAGCGTCACGTGGCGAATGGTGGTACGTAAAATTAAACGAAGGTACCGAGGGATGGCTCCGGTGGCGGGAAGTGGACCCCGTATCGGGCCAAGAGATTATTAACGCCAAGTTCGTCGGCGTTAAACTTAAAGGGTACTAACGGCGAAGTTCCTCGTCGTATTTGTT
>JAZGGY010000258.1:0-3680 GCA_036480675.1 bacterium
GTCGGCGGGAATTCGAGTGCGACTTTCTGCTCGAGCGCGATACGTCGCCGGTGGACCTCGTAACGAGGCGCTATCCCACCATCGCGATATTGAAACCTTACAGTGGCTGCTTCCAGGTCTGCGTGTATTGCCAGCGCAATTGGGAGATAACGGGTACTTTCGACGTGGAGGCCGCGGCGCCCAAAAGGAAGCTCGACGCCGCGCTCGATTGGCTCGAGGCCACGCCCGCCGTCACCGAGGTCTTGATTACCGGCGGGGACCCGCTGGCGCTGACCAACGACCGTATCGCGTACGTTTTGGACCGGCTGGCGTCGACGGCGTCCGTGGAGCGCGTCCGCCTCGGGACGCGGACCCTCGTCGTCGCGCCCATGCGCGTTACGCAGGACCTGGCCGACCTCATAGCTCACTATAACGAACCCGGGCGGTGCGAGGTCGTCGTCGTGACCCATTTCGAACACTCGGCCGAAGTCACGCCGGAGGCGATGCTCGCGGTGCGGCGTTTCCGCCGGCGGGGTATCGCGGTTTACAACCAGGCGGTCTTCACTTTCGCAAACTGCCGCCGCTTCGAAATGTGCAAGTTGAGGCTCGAGCTGCGGCGCGTCGGCGTCGACCCCTACTACGTCTTCAACGCCAAGGCCAAGGGGGAGCTCGACGTCTACCGCGTACCGCTGGCGCGTCTCGCGCAGGAGCGTAAGGAGGAGGCGCGGCTGCAGTCGGGCGTCGTGCGGACCGACGTGCCGGTGTACAACATCCCCCGCCTCGGCAAGCACAACGTCATCGCCTGGCAACACCACCGCGTCATCGCCGTCCTTCCGGACGGCCGCCGCGTGTACGAGTTCCAGCCCTGGGAGAAGAACATCTCGCCGGAGGAAGTTTTCGTCGAGGCCGACGTCTCCATCTACGACTTCCTGGAAAACCTCAAACGCCGCGGCGAGAATATAAGCGAATACAGGACGATTTGGTATTATTTCTAGGGCGCGGTTTTTTAAAGCCAAAGGGCGAAAAGTGTTTAGCGGCGGGTGTTGTTTGACGGTGCGGGTATAAAGTAAATTAAGGGGGCGTAAAGATATGCGGAGTTTGACGACGGTTGTCCTCGTGATCGCCGGTTTAGCGGTATCCGCCGAAGGTGAGGAATGGCGATTAATTGCCTCCTGCCCGACGCCCGGTGTGGCGCCGCGAGGGTATGACGGCCACCGTAGCGGAATTGGTTACATAGTCCAAGCCGGTAATTCCGCGTACGCGTACTGTATTGATACCGATACCGGTTCCGTGTATTCTAGTTTTCCCATTCCCGGTGGCGGGGGGGTTTGGGGGATATCAAGAGGCTTCGGCCGCGGTTTTTGGATATCAGACATTCGATCGTCGCATATATATGCCGTGACTTCGGAAGGCTCGGTAGTTAGTTCTTTCGTTTGCCCTGTAGGTAAGCCCGCTGATTTAGATTTTGGCCTTGACGGTTACCTTTTCGTTGCGGTCCCCGAGAGAAATGTGATTGCGGTAGTCAACCCTACTACCGGGTCTTTAGTGGAAACCTACGCCGCTCCCGGCGCCCACCCTACATCCAATACGAGGTGTGGCTATTTTATAGCAGATGACTTTACGCACTACATATACGCAAATGGACGGCCTATTATAACAGGCGTTCAAAAGCCCACGGGCTTAGGTTGGACGTCCCCAATCGGTAACGATTGGACGATGTGGGTTTACGTCGTTGACGACGCCACGGACCACGTTTACACTTATATGGGAATCTACGCCGTCGAGCCGGCGTCGTTGGGGCATATTAGGGCGTTGTTTAGGTAGATAAAATACTTACGAAAAAGCCGCCCCGCCGGGCGGCTTTTATAGGGAGCCTTTCCGGATTATTTAAGTTCGTATTTAACGAAGATGTTGCGGAAGATTTGACCGGCGAGGTGGGGATTTTCCTTCAGGCGGCGGGTGGAGTACGCGTGCCAGGCGGTCCCGAAGGGGACGTAGACCCGAAGCTTGTGGCCCGCGGCCACGATTATATCGCGGAGTTTGGCGTCCACGCCCAGGAGCATCTGGAATTCGTATTGGTCGCGTTCGAGGCCGTACTCGTAGACCGCGCGCAACCCCTCCCAGACCATCTTCTCGTCGTGGGTAGCGATGCCGACGTAGCACCCGCCGTCCAGAAGGACGTCGAGCAGGAGGCTGAAGTTGGCGTTTACTACGGCTTTGTCCTTGTAGGCCAGTTCCCTCGGTTCGTTGTAGATACCCTTGCACAGGCGAAGGTTGGCCTGGGCCGCGGCGAGCCCCGCGCAATCGGCCAGGCTGCGACGGAGGTACGATTGGATAACGGTGCCGACGTTGTCGTATCTCTCGCGAAGGGCGTAATATACGTCGAGGGTATCCTGGGTGCAAGAAGAGTCTTCCATGTCGATGCGGATGAAGTTGCCGTAGCGCTTAACCTCGTCGCAAATGGCGGCGACGTTTTCCTGGCAGAACGCCTTGTCTATTTTTAAGCCTAACATAGTCGGTTTGAGGGAGATATTAGAGTCGAGCTTTTCGGCGTCGATAGCCGCAAGGACCTTCTTGTAGGCCTCCACCGCGGCCAACGCTTCCTCGCGCTCGTCGATTTCCTCGCCTAGTATGTCTATCGTGGCGCATATTCCGCGATTGTTTAACGCTTTGACAATGTGGACGGCGTCTTCCAGTTTGTCGCCGGCGATGTAGCGGCCGGCGAAGCGCCGTACCAGCGGCCGTGGAACGAGCGGCAGCGTCGCGACGATGGCTTTGGTGAACAAGCTCATCCGGTGCTCCTCCTGCGACGGTAGAATGAACGTTAAGTCCGTACTTTACGGCGGCGTTGTGCCCGCCGACGGCATCCACTTAATATATCGTAACGAAGGTCGGCTATCAAGCCCCGGTAACGATAGACGGGGCCTTGGCCTTCCGATAGCCGTTAGCGTACGTATGCGAATTTTAACGAGTGATTACCAATCGCCGGTTTAGCGTTCCGTTGGCCGTTCGGAGGCGGTACACGTATACGCCGGGCGCCAGCGGCCGGCCCGCTTCGTCGGCCACGTTCCAGGCGATCTCTTTGGCGCCGGCGTCCGCGTGGCCTTCGTAGAGGGTCCGAATTTTCCGACCGGCGTAGTCGTAGACCTCGAGCCCGACGGCTCCGGGTTGGGCCAGTTCGAACTTGATGGTCGTGGCGTCTCGAGCCGGGTTGGGCCAGTTCTGGTAAAGGGTTGCGACCCGGGGCAGCGTCTTACCCGCCGCCCGCCCCTTGACCGGGCCGAAGGTCGACGTGCCCCCCTTCAAATCCACGCCCTCGAGCAGGAACTCGTAGTCGCGGCCCGCTTCGACGCCGCGGTCGACGTAGTTATACGGCGAGCGGCCGGCGATGAGGTTCTTGTTGAGCTTCGCGTAATCGACCGTCGCCGGTCCTTCCCCGGCCGGCCGGCGGTATAGGTTGAAGCCCGCCGCGTCGCGTTCGTTCGCGACTTCCCAATGAAGCGTTACGCCGCCGGCGGCGGCCTCGGCCCGGAACGACGTTACGTTGACGGGCAGCTCCGTGAAGCCGAGCTTGAGGAGCTTAATCAATACAGTGTATTGTTCGGCGCAGGTGATGGGGATTTGGTAAGCCGGCGGTTGTTGGGAGGTATCGACCTCGAACGTGAAGCCCCAGATTTTATTATGGCCGGTCCCGCCGTATT
>JAZGGY010000259.1:0-13869 GCA_036480675.1 bacterium
CGACCAGGTTATCGAGGGCTATGCCGACGCGCGTCGCCGGCAGCGGTTTGAACAAAAAGCCCGCGTCCACGCCGAAGCCGCCGTCCTGGTACTCGTAAATTTTCGTCGTAATGATCTTGAGCGCGATGCCGAGGTAGTAACGCGGCTCTTCGCCGGCGACGACCTGGCCCCCCAGGCCCTTGCCCCAGCCGAGCTTAATGGCGGACTCGTAATCCGAGAAGGTCCGGCCGGTCAACCCCAGGCCGCCGGCCTCGTGGATGCCGGAGGCCTTGAAGTAGTTCACGCCGGCGGCGAAGGTCCCCAGCGCGAAGCCGCGACCCGACATATTGTACGAGACCGCGCCGGCGGCGTACGCGACGTCGCCGACGTCGGCGAACGGGTAATGGAACGTGAACTCGGCGCGGCCGCCCGGGACCTGGTCGAGGCCCGCCGGGTTGAAGAACAGCGCGGACGAGTCGTCGGCCACGGCGGCGAAGGCGTTGGCCATAGCCGCGGCCCGGGCGCCGGCCCCGAGGCCCAGCCACGCGCCGGCGTATCCGCCGCCGGCGGCCGCCCCCGCTACGGCGGTCGCGCATAAAAACGACGCTACTGCCGCGAAGAGGTACTTGTACGTAAAACGCATCGGCATAATCCTTTTAAACTTCGCCTCCCGGGAAGCCGAGTTTCTCGGCCCACGCCGCCGGGATGCGGACCGCCCGGCCGTCGCGGCCGCGCGCGGCGTGCACGGTGTATCCCTCGGCCAAGACCTCGTCGCCCCGCCGCACGACGTAGTCGAAGCGGACCTTCGCCCGGCCGGCGGCGACGATGGAAGTCTCGACCGTCAGCTCGTCTTCGAAGCGGGCCGGCGTGCGGTACTTGCAATAGGCCTCCGCTACCGGCATGAAGACCCCCGCGGCCTCCATATCGGAATACGGAAT
Source organism: bacterium (assembly GCA_036480675.1). GTDB lineage: Bacteria > RBG-13-66-14 > B26-G2 > WVWN01 > WVWN01 > WVWN01. The sequence goes on from JAZGGY010000259.1 coordinate 918, forward strand.
CCCCTTCCGTTGAAGGTAGGCGACGCGGCCGTCCTCGAAGTACGCCAGGTAGTTGCCGTAGTAGACGACGCCCATGGCGTCGGTCTCGGCGTAGCGGACGCGGAGTGGCGTCGCCACGCGCGCACGGCCGGCGCTCCCGTTATTCACCCCCACGCGCTTTGCCTTCCTCAAAGAAACCCATGGCGAGGAACTTTTTACGGCGGTCCTCGCGGAGCTCGTCGCCGGACATCTTTTCCAATTCGGCCAGGTGGCGCTCGAGGGCGTCGCCCAAGAGCTCCGCGGCCCGGTCGTAATCGCGTTGGGCGCCGTACGGCGGCTCTTTCACTATCTCGTCGACGACGCCGAGTTCCGACATGTTCTGCGCCGTTATCTTGAGCGCCGCCGCGGCCTGGGGCGCGTATGCCCGGTCACGCCACAGGATGGCGGCGCACCCCTCCGGCGATATGACCGAGTAGTACGCGTACTCCTGCATTAGGACGCGGTTGCCGACGCCGATGCCGAAGGCTCCCCCCGAGCCGCCCTCGCCGATGACCGCCACGACCAACGGGACGTGAAAGTTGAACATCTCGAGGACGTTGCGCGCGATGGCCTCCGCCTGGCCGCGTTCCTCGGCGCCGATGCCCGGGTAGGCGCCGGCGGTATCCAGAAAAGATAATATGGGGAGGCGGAACTTCTCGGCCAACTTCATGACGCGCAGCGCCTTGCGATAGCCCTCCGGGTGGGGCGAGCCGAAATTGTGCTCGATCTTATCGGCGGTCTTGCGGCCCTTCTCGTGGCCCATCCAGACGACCTTGCGACCCCGGAACCAACCCACGCCGCACAAGATGGCCTGGTCGTCGCGGAAGAGGCGGTCGCCGTGGAACTCGAGCGGCCGCTCGATGAGCCGCCGGACGTAGTCCATGGTGTAGGGGCGGTCCGGGTGGCGGGCGAGAAGGACGCGGTCCCACGGCGTCAGGTTGGCGTATACTTCGGCGCGGCGCTTCTCGAGCTCCTCCTCGCGGGCGGCCAGCTCGGCCGCGGCGTCGTCGTCTCCCCCCTCCGCCCTCGGCCGCAGCGCTTCTATTTGTTCCTCCAGAGCCGCGAGCGGCTTCTCGAATTCCAGAAAGACTTTCTTCGCCTCGACAGCCATAACGGTCCCGGAGGGCTTCAGAACGAACCGATATAAGTTAAGTATAACTTACGCGCGTACGCGCCCTCTTCGCCCAGCTTTTCGGTTTGATTCTCCCGAAGGTTGGTGGCCCAGAACTCGAGGTTGAAGTTTTCGGTTACGCGCCACCGCACGCCGGCATCCAGGTACCCGCGGCCCATTCCGAGCGATTCGGGCGCGTTGTCGTTCAGGCCCATGTCGTACGAGGCGAGCAACATCAGGTGGGGGCCTAAGGACTTCTCCACCGCCGCGTAGACGTCCGGGCCGTCGTCGTCTACGTCCTCGACGACGTTATAGGATACGCCGGCGTGCAAGCCCAAGGCGCCCAGGAGTTCGATCTCTTGCGAGAGCGCGAGGTAGAAACCCTTGGCCTTGAATTGATAGCGGTCGTAGTCCTCTAGCTTGTGTTGGGTACGTTCGATGTAGGGGTCGTAGTCGTAGTACTTGCCGTAGCCCTGGTCGTCGTAGCCTAAGGCCACCGCTGGCATAATGGGGCCGCCGTTGGTAATGCGGAATTTTGCCTGGAACCCGGGCCGGGGGTTCATCGTCGGCGTGGCGTTGCCCAGGACGTCGACGCCGCCGTACGATATGCCGACGGTTAAATAATCCAATATGCCTATTTCGCCGCGCACTACGAAAGGTCCCACGCCGATGCTGGCGGCGTATTCGCCTCGCAGCCGCGTCCAGGCGGTGGGGTCCTCCATAACCCAGGTTTCGCCCTCGGGGACGAAGTCCTCCTGGGCGTACGCGCTCGCGGCCGCCGCGGCCGCGGCCGCCGCCAAAACGACAAGCGCGCGCCGCGCCCCGCGACCTAATTTACCGTTCAAAGCCTTTTTCGACATATTCGGAGCTCCCGGGAAAGGTTTGTAGAGTAATAACCTACCGCCGCCGCCGAGTCAAGTCTAATCCTCGCCCTCGCGCGCGACGGTAAGGCGAACTTGTTTTACCTTTCGCGCGTCGGCCGCGGTAACGTAAAACCCCAGGTTCTCGTACGACAGCCGCTCGCCCGTCTCGGGGACTTTCCCCGACAGCGACGAGATGAAACCGCCCACGGTCTCGAAATCCTCCTCGGGGATGGCGACGCCGAGCTGTTCGTTCAACTCGCCGATGTCGGCGCGGCCCGCTACGAGCCACACGTTGTCGCCGACCTTCTCCAGCAGCTTCACTTCGGCGTCGTACTCGTCGTGTATCTCGCCCACGATCTCTTCCAGAACGTCCTCGAGCGTAATCAAACCCGCGGTACCGCCGTACTCGTCGACCACGATCGCGAACTGTGCCTTGGCCGAGCGGAACTCCCGCAAGAGCTCGTTGACCCTCTTGGATTCGGGAACGTAAAAGGGCTCGCGCAGAAAGGACCTCAGCTTTTCCCCCGTGTCCTCGAGCTTGAAGATGTCCTTTGCGTGGAGAATGCCCACCACGGCGTCGGGGGATTCGTCCACCACCGGAATCCGCGAAAAGCCCTTGGCTATGACGACGCGTTTGATCTCGTCCACCGGGTCGCGGATGTCCACCGTCACCATTTCGACGCGGGGCACCATGACCTCGCGCGCCACGGTCTCGCGGATGCTGAAGATGCCGTTTATCATATCCCGCTCTTCTTCGGCCAGGCGCGCGCCGTCTACGCCGCGCAAGGCCTCCATTTCGGCTCCGGGCGAAACGGCCCCCGGGTCAATGCCCGCGCGGGTAACTTTGGCGAGCACGAGCGCGATCCCCTTGGCGGCCCAAATCAGCGGGAACAGTACGAGGTACACAAACTTCGCTACCGGCCTTATGAAGCGACCGAGCAACCTCGCCGCGGCACCCGGCAGGACCGCGCGCGCCGCCGCGCGCACCACGAAGAGCACCGCGGCGCAAATGAGCCACGCCGCGGCCGACGGCAGCGCCGGCACTTCGAACGCCAAAAGCGTCGCGGCCGAGTACGAAGCGGCGATTAACAAGAAAACCTCGACGAAAAAGAGCGCGTTCAGTACGGCCAACGGGAGTACGGGCCCGCTCACCCCTTCGCCGGGGGGGGTGCCGCCGCGGGCCGCGTTCGCTACCACGGCCCAACGGGCGACGACGAAAACGCCGTACGCCGCAACCAACGCGACGACCGTAGTAAGTGATGGAGGTTCTTCCAACTACGTCCACCTCGCTTTTGCGTTACGACCCTAAGTGAACACCCAAAAGCAGACGGCCGTAACGCCGATGCCTAAAAAAGCGCCCGCCGCAACTTCGAGCAAGGAATGTATCCCCAAGCGGACGCGGGAGACGCTTATCGTCAGCGCCAGAATTAAAGTTATAACGGCGATCAACGGATTGCGGCTCAAAAGCGACGCCGCGGTCCACAGGCCGAAGGCGGCAGCGGCGTGGCCGCTGGGGAGGCCGCCGCGCAGGAAAGTCCCTTTGGCCGTAAACGCCTTCAATATTAAAACCAGCAATACCGTAAGGCCCAACGAGACCAGCGCCACGTGTTCGGGCGACCGCCGTACGCTCACTATCGTCGTTACGACGGGGCCCTTGAGGGCCTCGAAGAATATGAGATATCCAACCACGACCGCGTTCAGCGTCGCGAACAGGACCGCGCCCGCGGCGACGTCTTTGGCGACGCGCGCAAGCGGATGGTACCTCTCCACCGCCAGGTCCAGCACCACCTCGAGCGAGGAGTTTATCATCTCGGTGACGAGGACCAGCGCTATAGTTATCAGCAGTAATATAAGCTCGGTCTTGGTGATAGACAGCCATACGCTGGCGAACAGAACCAGAGCCGTGACGACGAAATGGATCTTGACGTTGCGCTGGGTGCGGAGAGCGTAGACGATGCCCTCCAACGCGCTGTCGAACGAACGGGCGAGGCCCCCTTCCCTTAGGAAGAAACCCCTCTTCGGCGGTCGCTTATTCTTAGCCGCGGTCACGTCCGATTCCTAACCCGCCTCGGCCATAAGGTCGTTTGCGGCCCGTTCCATCTCGGCGCGGGCCTCGTTACTATCGTCGTCGTATCCGGCCAAGTGGAGCAGGCCGTGGGCCACGAGGGCGGCGAGCTCCTCGTCCACCGCCACGCGCCGGCGCTCGGCCTGCTCGCGCGCCCGGTCGACCGAAACGTATACCTCGCCCCACAGCCATATCTGTTCCGGCTCCACCGGGTCGCGGCCTATGGGAAACGCCAGAACGTCCGTCGGCCCTTCCCGCCGGCGGTACTCCCGGTTCAATTCCGCCAATAGCGCGTCGTCCGCCACCGTCACCTCGACGACCGCCTGGGGCGGGACGTCGTACCGTTCGCGGTAGCGGGCGATCAACGCCTCCAGCCGACGCCGGCTAGTTCGACTTAGTTTCGGCAGAATGCGTAGACAGATACGGGACGACGTATTGTTCGCCATCTTCGGGATAAGTGGGCCGGATATGGAATATGCTGTTCAGGGCTTTTATCAAACTCTCTTTAACGAGCTGTATTTCCGCGAGCGTGAGTTCACATTCGTCCAGCTGGCCGTCCGTGAGGCGCGCGCTCACGATCTTCTCGACCATCGACCGAATGTTGGTGGGGGTCGGTTCGTCGAGGGAGCGCGAGGCGGACTCCACCGCGTCGGCCAACATGATTATGGCGGAGACTTTGCCGTGAGGTTTGGGCCCCGGGTAGCGGAAGTCGTCCTCGGCCAGGACCCGGTGCTCGTCCAACTTAATGGCCTCCTGGTAGAAGAAGGATATTAGGCCCGTGCCGTGGTGCTCGATTACGGCTTCTATGATGGGGGGCGGCAAGCCGGCCTCTTCCGCCACCTTGGCACCCTGCTTGGTGTGGGAAGCGACTACGAGGCTGCTCATCTGGGGCGACAGGTGTTCGTGCCGGACGCTCTCGGAGCCGGTATTCTCGGCGAAATACGCCGGCGCGCGCAACTTCCCGATGTCGTGGTAGTAGGAGGCGACGCGCGTTAAAAGCGGGTTCGCGCCCACCGCGGCCGCCGCCTCCTCCGCCAGGCTGCCCACTACGACGCTGTGGTGGTACGTCCCCGGCGCCTCCAACAATAATTTACGGAGCAGCGGCTGGTTCAGGTCGGCGAGTTCCAACAACCTGAGGTCCGTCACGACGTCGAACGTCATCTCGAACAGCGGCAACAGTATGGCCAATATGGCGACGCTCGCCGCGGCCAGTATCGCGCCCCACCAAATCTCCTCGCCCACCGCCCGCCAGGGCGACATATCGATGAGGCCTATGCCTACCACGGCCGCAGCGGCCGCGAGGGCGATGCCTACGAATACGCGATAGAAGTCGGTCCTCCGGCGGATCCGCGCCACCAGAAACACGCCTATCGTGGCGGCGGACAACGCTATAATCATAGGCCGGAACGCCACGCCGGCCATCACGCCGGACAGCATCGCCAGCGTCATCGCGGTGACGAAACCGAAACCCACATCCACCAGAAGCGTTATGAGCATCGCGCCCAGGCAAGCCGCGAAGATATACAGCGATAAAGGCGAATAATTGATCAGGAGCAAAGCCAGCGCCCGCGAAACGAAGCACGACGCTACCAGGACTACCGCCAACATCCACCAGTACCGGAGCTGGCTACATAGCGACGGCCTGTAGCGGAAGAAGAATATACCCAAAACGGCGAGCACGACCGCGACGAGCAAAGACCGGCCGCCCAAAGACACGGCGAGGTTCCGGATAGTCCTGCCGGAATAGAGGGCCGCTACCGCGCGAATTTGAGCGCGCGTTACGACGTTATTGCGCTCTACTATTTTCTCGTTCTCCTCCACCCACCGCTCGACGGGTTCTACCGCGGCCCGCGACTCGCGGCGCCGGCGTTCGGTCTCGGCCTCGTCGTACAGCAGGTTGGGACGCGCGTTCAAGGCCGCGACTTCGAATACGGCCCGCGCCTCGGCCGGCGACAGCGACGTATCCTTAGTGGCGAGGGCGCGGGCACGCGACGCGGCCGTCGCCGGACTCAGGAGTTCGTCCGCACTCACCACCGCCTCGCCCTCGCCCTCGCGTTCGAGCAACGTCGCCGCCTTCCCCAACCCCCGGCGCTCGATCTCCGCGGTATCCAAGATGCCGTCGGCGTACAGCAACGCCAGCAGCTCCGAGGCGCGGCCCCGAACGGCGTCCAACGTTTCGGGTTCGGCTTCCAACAGGAAGACGAGCGTATCGCGGCCGAGGGCTATGCTCAGCTCATCCACGAACGCCTCCCGTTCGTGGCCGGCCTTGGCCGCGTACGTATCCCCCAGCTGCCGCAATATGACGAAAAATTCGGAAAGTTCGTCGTCGGCTATGCCGGCGATATGCGGGTTCTGGCGGAAGACGGGCAACACCCGCGCCGCGGCTTCGTCCTGTTCGCGCCGCAACGTCGCGCGGTCTTTGTCCACCGCGAATTTATAGGGGGCCGTGACGTCTGTCTTCGCTATCTCCCCCTCCGTGAGCTGGGGACGGCGGAAGAATTGGCTGGGCGTTACCAGAACCGAGAGCATGACGAATGCGGCCATGCCTATCGCGGCACGCTTGGCGTTGAGCCGGCGCCACGGCCTCTCGACCTTCTTCCGGCCGACGCCGCGGGGCCGCACCCCGAAAATGCGCCGCAACCTTACCAGAAATCTTTTCCCGAACGCCACGGCAATCCTCTATTTTTCGGCAGCGGGCCGGCCGCCGGGCCGGCGCTTACCGGCGCGGGCGGCGGAGGCGCGCCGGTCGATGCGATGCTTCGCCTCGTACCCGTCGTATGCGTCCACGACGCGTTGTATTATGGGATGGCGCACGACGTCGCGCCGCGTAAGATAGACGAAGTCGATGCCCTCCAAACCCTTCAGTACGTCCTGGACCTCGACTAATCCCGAACGGACGTTCTCTTCCAGGTCTATCTGCGTGATGTCGCCCGTAACCACCGCTTTGGAACCGAAGCCGAGACGGGTGAGGAACATCTTCATCTGTTCATAGGTGGTATTTTGCGCCTCGTCCAGGACGACGAAAGACTCGTTGAGCGTCCGGCCCCGCATATAAGCCAAGGGCATCACTTCGACCACGCCCCGCTCGATGAGCCGCATCGCCCGGTCGAAATCCAACATGTCGTGGAGCGCGTCGTAGAGCGGCCGCAAGTACGGCGCGACTTTTTCGGTGAAGTCGCCGGGGAGGTATCCCAACTTCTCGCCCGCCTCCACCGCCGGCCGGACCAAGACCACGCGCCGCACCTCTTCGCGCATCAGCATATCTACCGCCATGGCCATCGCGATGTAGGTCTTTCCGGTGCCCGCCGGGCCGATGGCGAAGATAATGGTATGTTCGCGGATGCTGGCGGCGTACGCGCGTTGGCCCGCCGTCCGCGGCCTGATGAAGCGCCGCCGCGACGGCACCGGTATGGCCTCCGACAGCAACTCGGCCATCTCCGTCCCGGGGTCGCTTCGCAGCGCCTCGAGGGCGTAACCGATCTGCGAGCCCGCGGCTCCGGGCGCCCCCTCGCAGGACTCGAGCACTTGCTCGAAGAGGTCGGCGACGCGGTCCACCGCCGCCTCCTCGCCCCGGATAACCATTTCGTTGCCCCGCGCGATTATCTGCACGCCGAACATCTCCTCGGCCTGTTTCAGGTTCCGGTCGCCCGGCCCGTAGAAAGCCGCCGCCTGGTCGTTGTCCGGGATATAGAGCCGCGCCGTGAACGAGCCCGACGTTTCGCCCCTCTTGCGGTTCTTAACCTTCATATCACCTCGTCGCGGCAACCAGCACCGCCTCAACCTCGCCGGGCGACACCGCTATCAGGGTCACGTGGTCGGGTACGTCTACCCGTACCGGATACTTGCCCGAACCTCGAGGATAAATCTCGGCCGAAAGCGACCCCAGCGCCGCCAACCGCCCGGCCTCGCCCTCCAACGTAATCGAAACCTCGGCCGGCCTCAGCTCGTAAGCGCCCCGGTCGACGCCCCGCACCGTCACCCGCACGCCGCCGAAAGACCGACGTTCGCCCGGGCCCACCGACACCGTTACCGCCGCCTCGTCGGCGCCCACCAGCGTGATGCCTGCGGGAGCCCTGATCGGCACCTCGGCCCCGAACGGCGCGTCGCGCCCCGCCGCGTCCACTATCACCGATACCGCCCGCACCTTATCCAGTACCGTAACCGAGCCGTAGAGGGTGGCCTTGGCCGGTCGGACCTCCGGCACCCCCAAATAGAATCCGGCTCGGGGCGAACCCGAAAAATCAACTTTTATCGGAATACTCTTCGTAACGCGGCGCTCGAGCTTTACTATTACTATCCTCTCGCTCAGTATCTCCTCGACCGTCACGTCCTTGTCGCCGGCGTAGATAACGTCCGCGGTAGAAAGGCCCACGGGATAAACGCCGGCGTCCTTGTCGGCCAGGTTCAATACTACTTTGAAATCGGCGGCGCGGAGGCCGAACAAGTCCCGCCCTTTCCCGGCTACGCGGAGCAAGACCCTCTCGGGCTCGGGGCCGTCAACCGTGATCCCTTCCGGAACGCCTTCCAGCTCGACCGGCGCCTCGACTTCGCGGTAGCCCTCGCGGCCGCTGGCTATGATAAACCAGACCAGGACGGCGAGCAGCAGGGCCAAGACTTTAAAACCCAAGTTGCCGAAAAGGCGCCGCAGGCGTCCGCGCAACTCCATCTCGACGCGGCGAACCATACCCCGGCCTACAACCTGCCTTTCAAGTAGTCCTGCAACGACGCTTTCAGATCTTCCACGCCCGTTGTCGGTTTCAGTCGGCCGTCGGCCGCGATGGCCACCCGGCCCGTCTCTTCCGATATGACGACGACGACGGCGTCCGTAACCTCCGTTATGCCGAGGGCGGCGCGGTGGCGGGCGCCGCGACTTTTAGCGACCTCGGGGTTCTCGGTAAGCGGCAACATCACGGCCGCGGCGGCGACGCGGTCGCCCTCGATTACCGCCGCGCCGTCGTGCAGCGGCGAATGGGCGTCGAATATGGCTCCCAAGAGCTCGCGCGATATCTCGCTGTTCAAGCGGACGCCCCGCTCGACGTAATTGCCCAGCGGTACGGTCCGTTCGAAGACGAGAAGCGCGCCTACTCGCCGCGCCGCGAACTCGAAGGCCGTATTCACGACGATGTCGACCGTCGTCTCTTTTCGGCCCAAGACCGCGCGCACCAACCGGTTCTTACCGAGCAGGCCGAGCGCTTTCCGGAGCTCGGGTTGGAAGACGATGATGGCCGCTATGAACCATACGCCGCGAAGATGTTCGAAGAACCAGTTGAGCGAGTGCAGGCCCAGGAGCGAGGCGGCGCCGGCGGCGAGGCCGACGATGACGACGCCGGCAGCCATAGGCGCCGCCGGCGTACCCTTCACGAGCAGCATCAACCGGTAGATGACGAACGCCATCACCAGGATGTCGACCGCGTCCTGAACTCTGAAAGACAAACCAAACATATTACGAAGCAGTCACCGCCAACGCGACGGCCAGCGCCTGCGCCGTCGCCGCGACGTCGTGCACCCTTAGTATGTGCGCGCCGCGGCGGGCCGCGACCAACGCCGCCGCCAACGAACCGGCCAGCCGGCCGTCCACTTCCTCGCCCGTCAGCTTGCCGACGAACGACTTGCGCGAGTGCCCTATCATCACGGGATAACCCAAATCGGCCAACGCCGGGATGTTGTTGAGTAACGTCAGGTTATGCTCGAGCGTCTTGCCGAAGCCGATGCCGGGGTCGACCACGACTTGCGCCACGCCCTGCGCCTCGGCCCACGCGGCGCGCTGGGCCAGAAAACCGCGAACCTCGCCGACGACGTCGTCGTAGCGCGGGTCCTGCTGCATGTCCGCGGGCGCGCCCTTCATGTGCATGACGACGTACGGCAGGCCGAACTCGGCGCACACCGCCGCCACCGCCGGGTCGTCGCGCCCCGCGGAGACGTCGTTTACCATCGCCGCCCCGGCTTGGGCGCACTTCCTCGCCACGGCGGCCTTCCGCGTGTCTACCGATACCGGATAATCCGGCGCTATCGCCTCCACTACCGGCAGCACCCGGCTCAGCTCCTCCTCGGCCGAGACGTACGCCGCGCCCGGACGCGTCGACTCGCCGCCGACGTCGACTACGTCCGCGCCGTGCCCGAGCAACTCCCGCGCGCGGCTTACGGCCGCGGCCGGCTCGAGGACACGCCCGCCGTCCGAAAACGAGTCCGGCGTGACGTTCAATATCCCCATCACGAGCGGCCGCTCGAGGCGGTAGGTCTTTCCCTTGAGCTCGAGCGCCGGGACGGCGTCCCACGCCGCCAGGACGCGGCACATAGCCTCGCCCAACCCGTCCAGGCCGAAGTCCTGACCCGCGAGCTTTTCGCCCACGGCTCCGAGCGCGGCCGCGGTACCGAACAAAAGGGCGTCGCTGCGGGCGACGCGGCAGGTGACGACGTGCTTGTTCACCGCGGCCTCGGCCCCCGCGGACAACGCCTCTTGCTTCAATATGTTGGCGGCAACGGTTTTGAGGTTCTTTACGTAAAGCGCGCGGCCGGTGAACTTGGCCGCCATTATGTCGACGCCTTGCGGGTGCACGCCGATGGCGGCCATCAGCTCCCGCGCCGGCGCCGGGGTATCGAAACTTACGGTCCGTACCGAAACCGGGTCGTCGGTATCGTCGGTCATTACGTCTCGAGGGCCGGCTCGGCGTCGGGCATCTCCCTCGCCCTCTTGACGGCCTTCTTCGCGCGGCCCTCGCCCGGCCGCTTCTTCTTTTTCGCGGCCGGCTGCTTCTCGAACGGCGACAACTTCTTGCCGGCCAACAAAGTATCGATCTCCTCGCCGGTGAGCGTCTCGCGCTCGAGGAGTTCGACCGCGATGAGTTCCAGGTGCTTCTTGCTCTTCTTCAACAATTTGTGCGCCCGGCCGTACGCCGCGTCCACCAAGCGCCTTATCTCGGCGTCTATGTCCTGGGCCGTCTGCTCGGAGTAATCGCGGTGCTGTGTTATCTCGCGGCCGAGGAAGATGGCCTCCTCCTTCTTGCCGAAGGCCACCGGCCCCAGCACCTCGCTCATTCCCCAATCGCACACCATTCGGCGCGCGAGCTCGGTGGCGCGCTCGATGTCGTTGCCGGCGCCGGACGTCTCCTCGTTGAACGCCAGCATCTCCGCGGCCCGTCCCCCCAACATATGGTCCAACAATATGCCGCAGTATTCCCTGGAATACATGTGCTTCTCTTCTTCCGGCAGCGATTGCGTCAGGCCCAGCGCCATTCCGCGCGGTATGATGGTAACCTTGTGGACCGGGTCCGAGCCGGGCGTGAGCTTGGCCACCAGCACGTGGCCTGCCTCGTGGTAGGCGGCGATCTTCTTGTCCTTCTCGCTGATGACGCGGCTCTTGCGCTCGGGCCCCATCATCACCTTGTCGCGCGCCTCCTCCAGGTCCGCCTGCGCTACCGCCTGTCGGTCCTTGCGGGCGGCCAGCAGCGCCGCCTCGTTGACGAGGTTGGCCAGGTCGGCGCCCGAGAAGTACGGCGTCCCGCGCGCGATGGCCTCGAGGTCGACGGCGTCGGCGAGCGGGATCTCGCGGGTATGGACTTCCAGGATGCCCAGGCGCCCTTTGATGTCCGGGCGGTCGACGACGACGGTGCGGTCGAAGCGGCCGGGGCGAAGGAGCGCCGGGTCGAGGACGTCGGGGCGGTTGGTCGCGGCCAGCAGGATGACGCCCTCGTTGCTCTCGAAGCCGTCCATCTCGACCAGAAGCTGGTTGAGGGTTTGCTCGCGTTCGTCGTGGCCGCCGCCGAGGCCGGCGCCGCGTAGCCGCCCCACGGCGTCCAACTCGTCGACGAAGACGATGCAGGGCGCGCGCTTCTTGGCCTCTTCGAAGAGGTCCCGTACCCGGGCGGCGCCCACGCCCACGAACATCTCGACGAAGTCGGACCCGGAGATGGACAGGAACGGCACGCCGGCTTCGCCGGCCACGGCGCGGGCCATCAGCGTCTTGCCCGAGCCCGGCGGCCCCACCAGCAGGACGCCCTTGGGGATCTTGCCGCCCAGCCGCTGGAACTTGCTGGGGTCCTTCAGGAACTCGATTATCTCCTGGAGCTCCTCTTTGGCCTCCTCGGCGCCGGCGACGTCCTCGAACGTCAATTTCTGCTTGCCCTTGTCGAATAGGCGGGCGCGGCTCTTGCCGAAGGACATCGCTTTATTGTTGGGGCTCTGCATCCGGCGGAAGAGCCAGATGAAAAACACGAACAACAAGATATACGGGCCTACCGAGACGAGGATCGTAAACCAGGCCGACCTCGCCTCCTGGGTATCGACCTTGACGCCGGCGGACTCGAGCTCTTTGACGAATTCGGAATCCACTACCGGCGCCTGGGTCTTGAACTTGGTGAAGGGTTGAGCGTCGCCCTCGGTGCGGGCCTCGCGGCTCAGCTCGCCGGCAACCTTGTTCTCCTTAAGCGTCACCGTCGCCACGACGCCTTTGTCGAGCAGGTCGGTAAATTTCCAATAAGGTATTCTGGCGACGCGCTCGGACTTCATCACGAAGAATTGGTAAACCGAGGCGACGGCCAATATTATTATCAACCACGGGAGCAATCCCCGTAACGTGCGCTTCATCGAAACCTCCGAACGCGGAATGAACGTCATCCGCCCGATATTTTTGTAATTTACCCCGATTAAGATTATCATAATCGCCCTTTTAAAACAAGGCAATTTGCGGGTTGCCGCGCGCCGTCGCCTGGCGGCGAGAGGGCGGGAACGCCCCCTTCGCCGTCGTCGGCGCCCCAAGGCCTTATTTTAAAAGATTTATTGACACGTCACGGAGCGGATGTTATAAAAAAGTCCTTCTTCGCTCACCAGTTTGGCCCAAAGGGCGCCAACCCGACGGGTGGGCGCTTAGGCGGAAGCGTTTACTCGCCGTTTACCCGT